>CAKTFI010000005.1 GCA_934555865.1 uncultured Christensenellaceae bacterium
CTTTGCAGCATGGCGACATCGTGATTGGCCTCCAGCAGGACGATGGTGGAGCCTTCCGCGGCGTCCAGCATCTTGGGCGTCACCTTGCCGGTGTCCGTGAGGATGGTGATCTTGCGCCCGCCCGCCATCAGGCTGTATCCGACCGGCTGTGCGGCGTCGTGGCTGAGCGGGATGGGGAGGACGCAGAAATCGCCCAGAAAGAATTCGTTGTTGTCGATGATGCGGATATTGTGCAGGGCGACCTCGCCGATCTTTGGCTGCATCTGTTCCCAGGTGGCCGCGTTGGCATAGATGGGAAGGTCGTATTTGCGGCTCAGGACGCCGGCGCCCTTGATATGGTCCAGGTGTTCGTGCGTGATGAGAATGCCGCCAAGCGATGCGGGGGAAAACCCGACCTCGCGGATCGCCTTCTCGATCAGGCTGCCCGCCGCGCCGGCATCGACCAGCAGGCTCGTGCTTTCCGTGGAAAGCAGTGAGGCGTTGCCGGAGGAGCTACTCAACAGCGGCGAAATTTGTAGGTTCATGAAAGCCTCCCTTGTTCTACCTTCTATCATATCGGGGAACGGCGGAATTTTCAATCTGTTTTTGCACAAAAACAGAGCAGGCAACGCTTGCCTGCTCTGCATACGCAAAATAATTCCTGGAAAGAGAGGTTACTGCTCCTGGATCAGCTTGATGATGTCGCCCACCGTCTGGATCTCGGCGGTCTCGTCGATGGTGATGCCAAAGGCGTCCTCGATCTCCATCACGATCTCAACCATGTCCAGCGAGTCGACTTCCATATCCTTGAAGGAGGATTCCTCCGTAATGCTCTTCGGGTCAATGTCCAAATAGTTGGAAATGATGTCCTGCAGCTTTTTCAGTTCCATAGATAAACTCCTTTCTTGCTTCGCAAGGGGCACGCCCCTTTTTTACCATTCTATCATAAAGCAGGTATTAGTCAATCGTTTCCGCAGAGTTTTCCCGCCGGTGCAGGCGATTATACAAAAGCGCCAGCAAGCAGGCGAGCGCGAAGAACAGCGCGGCCAAAAAGAAGGGGAAGTCCGGCGACAGGCCGTAGAGGAAGCCGGCGGTGAGCGCGCCCGCGATCATGCCGAGGCTCTTGACGGCGTTATAGAAGCCCATGACGACGCCGCTGCCCTCCGAGAGCGCACGGCTGCGCGCGGCAACCTGTTCCTGCAAAAGCGGCTGAAAGACGGCGGCGCAGCCGAAGAAGAGCATGGCCGCCGCGAGGAACAGGCCGAGGGTGGGCATTTGCAGCATGAGCAGGGTGGACGCGGCGCACAGGGCGAGCAGCAGCGCCGTGGGCAGGTCGATGCGCTTGCGGCGCAGGATGGCCATGCACACCGTCAGGTTGGCGAGCAGGGAGACGATGCCCGTCGCGGCCTTGACCGCGCCGTTATAGCTCGTGGAAAAGCCGTATTGGTCGATCATATAGTAGTTGAAGCACTGCTCGAAGGCGTTATAGGCGATAAACGCGCACAGAATCGCGCCGAACAGGGTGACGAGCGCCCGGCACAGGTAGGGCCGGATGGCGAGGAAGGCCGAAAAGGGGTTGGCCTCACGCACGAGCGCGCCCAGCGTCTGCGGTTCCTTTTGCGGGACATCCTCTCGCCGACGCAGGACGGTGAAGAAGAGAAGCCCACAGCCCGCCATGCCGAAGATCTGCACAAGGAAGCACAGGCGGATGGATACATCGCCCAGCACGCCACCCAGCAGGTAGCCGAACGCGCTGGCCACGACGATGATGGTGGACAGGATGGTCAGGTTGCGCCCGCCCTTGCCCGCGGGAGAGGAATCGGCCGTGTAAATCATGGAGATGGTCATATACCCCGCGGCGAACGCCCCGGCAAAGGCGCGCGCGACGACGATGGCGAGCTCGCTTTGCGCCAGCATGAACAGCGTCTGCCCCACGGCATAGCCGGCGCAGGACAGCGCCATGGCCGTGGAGGTGCGCATCCGGCGGGAGATCTTCCCCCAGAAGGGTGAGAACAGGAAGTTTGTGACGGCCATGGAGGCGAATGCCAGTCCGAACATATAGTCGCCGAGGTGCAGGTTTTTGATGATGGCGGGGGTAACGGGGTGCGCCAGGTTGTTGACGACAAATTCCAGGCTCAAAATGAGGAAGAAGGGCAGCAGGCTGCGTGCCTTGCGGGATTCGGAATGCATAAAAAATTCTCCTTTGCGCATTTCATTTTAGCAGGAAGCGGCGGCGGATTCAAGAAAGAATTGGCAAAAAATAGGTTGCCGCGCAAAAAAAGGCAAAGCCGAAGGCTTTGCCTGAAAAGTTATCCACATCGGTGGATAACTTTGTGGATAACCTATGGACAACCTGTGCATAGGGTGTTCATGCCTTGTGAATTTCCTTTTTCCAGCTGCGGCGGCGGCGGACATTCATCTCGCTCTGGAACAGCCCCCACATGTTTTGCACATTGAGGTTGGTCTCCAGCTCCGGGCCGGTTTCTGCAAACAGGATATGGTCGGCCTTGGCGCGGTGATAGATGTCGTTCATGAGTACAGCGGGTAAGCCGCTTTTGCGGTAGTCGCCGCGCACGGCCACGAGGTACATGTCGAGGATGCGGGGGTGGCGGATGGCGCGCAGCAGGTGGAACCAGCCGGTCGGGAACAGGCGGCCGCGGCACTTCCTCATTGGTTCAGCCAGGCTTGGCGCGAGCACGCCGAATGCCGCCAGATTGCCCTCTGCGTCCGCGATGAGCGAGACATACCGGAGGTTGATGAGCGTCAGAAATTGCGAGGTGTAGTATTTGATCTGCCGCTCAGTGAGTGGGACGACGCCGTAGAGCTGGCTGTATTCGCTGTTGATGAGCCGGAAGATCTCGGGGATCCAGGGCTTTAGTTGCCGCTTGCTTTTAAGGTCTACAACCCGGAAGCCACCACGGGAGAGCAACCGGTCGCTGATGCGAGCCATGCGCGCCTCCTCGGGCGACTGCATGGTAATGATGTGCTCCGTCCAGTCGGCCTCCTTTTCAAAGCCATAGCGTTGCATGAATTCCGGGTAATAGGGAAAGTTGTAATAGGTGATGAACATGCTGTCGCGCTCGAATCCGTCGACGAGCATGCCCTCCTTGTCCAGGTCACAGAAGCCAATCGGGCCGACGATCTCGGTCAAACCCTGCTCGGCGCCCCAGGCCTCGATCACGCCTACGAGCGCGGTAAAGACCTCGTAGTCTTCGATGAAGTCCATGCGGGTGATGCGGATCTTCTTTTCCCCCCAGCGTTCGTTGGCCTTGTGGCTGATGATGCCGCCGATGCGGCCGACCGTCTGCCCGCCGCGCCGGGCGAGGAAAAACCGCATGTCGCAGTATTCAAAGGCGGGATTCTTTTTGGCGGAGAGGTTGGAAAGTTCGTCCATGACAAGCGCCGGCACATACTGCGGCACCTTGGCATAGAGGCGGTTTGGGAATTCGATGAATTCCAGCATGTCCCGGCGGGAATGCACTTCGTAGAGTTCGATCATAGCAATAAATCCTCTTTTAATAAAAATAATGAATACAAATGCCGTTTGGCGGCATACTAGAAACAGATATACCCTAGTATATCACAAATCCCATTTTTTCATCTTTTTTCTTCCCATTTTCAAAAGAAAAAGCAGGCAAATTGCCTGCTTTTTCTTTGGTTTTGGCGTTTAGCTCTGTGCGGGCGGGTCTCCCGCAGCGGGCGCTTTGCTCGAGGGAGCGCCTGCCTTTTTGCGCCTGCGGCACAGCCGGACGATGCCGAGAACGGCGAAGGTAACCGCGCCAATAAGCAGCAGCACGGGCAGCGCCGAGACGAGCACGACGACAAGCCCCTCAAGGAAGCTGCGCAGCGCGCGCAGGGTGAGCAGCAATCCATTTTTTATGCGTGTGCCAAGGTCATCCGCCGCATAGGACACCGCGCTCGGAGATACAACCTCATAGAGTTTAATCTGTACCGTGGAATAGGCGATATCTCTATCCAGCGAAGCCTTTTGCCCTTTTAGGGTGTCGAGGTCAGAGAGGACCTCGCTCATCTCCTTTTCCAGTGTCAGGAGGTCTTCCAACTTTTCAGCCGAAGCGAGGTATTCTTCCAGCTTGGCATAGCGAAGCTCCAGCGCGTGGATACGCACATCCAGGTCGTAATAGGCGTCGGTATTGTCCTCGACCTCCAACTGCTTTTCTACAACCTTGCAGCGTTCGGAAAGATCCGACAGGAAAGTCTCGAGCTTTTCCACGGGGATACGAAGCTCCAGATACGAATAGCGCCCTGTATCGCCGGAGTTTTCTGGCGCGGTACCGGAGGTGGATTCTTGTGCGAGGTATCCGCCGGCCTCGACAAGCTTGTTGTTGATCCAGGTATAGTCATCGTGATAGGCGTTGGTGCGGATGCTTAGGCTCGCGCGATAGATGAGCTTTCGATCCGTAGTTTTGCCAGGGACGAGGATATGTTCGGTCTCCGAGGTACTCTGTGAGGGGGCAGGTAGCTCTTGTGCGCTATCTGCTCCATAGTAGTTGGCGGTATTTTTGTTGTAGCCTGCGGCACAACCCGCGAGCAGCCCAATGGCAAACAATAGGACGAGTAAAAGTGAAAGAATGCGTTTCAAAGAAATTCCCTCCCTTAGTGAATCTATTTTTGAGACGATGGTCCCTTCTATAAAGTTCCCGGAATAGAAAAAACGAAAAAAAGCTTTATTTCAAGCCAAAAATCGGGTGCGACCACTTGCCAAAGGGAAACGGGTAGTGTAAAATAAATCGTTAGATTTTGATATGGAAACGAAATTTTTGAAGATATAAAGAAGGTGGAATTCGTGAAGAGAGAAGATTTGAGAAACATTGCCATTATCGCCCATGTCGACCATGGCAAGACGACGCTGGTCGATGAGATGCTCCGGCAGGGCGGCGTTTTCCGCAGCAATCAGGTCGTGGAGGACCGCGTCATGGACAGCAATGATATCGAGCGCGAGCGCGGCATTACGATTCTGGCAAAGAACACCTCTGCATTCTATAACGGGGTCAAGATCAACATCGTGGACACCCCCGGCCACGCCGACTTCGGCGGCGAGGTCGAGCGCGTGCTCAAGATGGTCAACGGCGTGCTGCTGCTGGTCGATGCGTTCGAAGGGCCAATGCCGCAGACGCGCTTCGTCCTGCAAAAGGCGCTGGAATTAAACCACAAGGTCATCATCGTCATCAACAAGATCGACCGCCCGGACGCCCGGCCGGACGAGGTGACGGACGAGGTGCTGGAGCTGCTGCTGGAGCTCAACGCGACGGACGAGCAGTTGGACAGCCCGATCGTGTATTGCTCCGGCCGCGCGGGCACGGCGAGCCTCGACCCGGCGCAGCAGGGAGAGGATCTAAAGCCCCTGTTCGACACGATCCTGTCGCACATCGATCCGCCGGAGGGCGACGCGGCAGCGCCCTTGCAGGTGCTGGTCTCCTCCATTGAATACAACGACTATGTGGGCCGCTTGGCCATCGGCCGCATCGAAAACGGCGAGCTCAAAAAGGGCATGGATGTGGCGCTCGTGGACTATCACGACGAGAGCCTCAAGGAACGCGCCAAGATCAACACGATCTATCAATTCGCGGGCCTCAAGCGCGAGGCAGTGGACAGCGCGAGCGCGGGCGACATCGTGTGCTTCTCGGGCATCAGCGATGTCAACATCGGCAACACCATCTGCGCGCCCGAAAAGCCGGAGGCCATCCCCTTCGTCAAGATCTCGGAGCCGACGGTGGAGATGACCTTCTCGGTCAACAACAGCCCGTTTGCGGGGCGGGAAGGCAACTTCGTCACTTCCCGTCACCTGCGCGACCGCCTGTTCGGCGAGCTCAAGAAGGATGTCTCCCTCCGCGTGGAGGAGACCGAGTCGCCGGATTCCTTCCGCGTGCTTGGCCGCGGGGAAATGCACCTGTCCATCCTGATTGAAAACATGCGCCGCGAGGGCTTTGAGCTGCAGGTCAGCTCGCCCAAGGTGCTGTTCAAGACGATCGATGGGCAATTGCAGGAGCCGATGGAACGGCTGGTGTGTGATGTACCGTCGGATGCCGTCGGCAGCGTCATCGAAAAGATCGGCGCACGCAAGGGCGAAATGGTGCACATGCACCAGGTCGGCGAACGCATGCGGTTGGAATTTTTGATTCCCTCGCGCGGGCTGTTCGGGTATTCCAACGACTTTTTGACGGATACCAAGGGGGAAGGCATCATGAGCACGATCTTCGAGGGCTATGCGCCCTATAAGGGGACGATCGCCAAGCGCAGCATGGGTTCGCTCATCGCGCACGAGACGGGCGAGGCCGTCACCTATGGCCTGTTCAATGCGCAGGATCGCGGTACGATGTTCATCACGCCGGGCACGCCGGTTTATGCCGGCATGATCGTCGGATGCTCGCCCAAAGCGGAGGATATCGTCGTCAATGTCTGCAAGAAGAAGCATGTCACCAACATGCGCGCTTCGGGCAGCGACGAGGCGCTGCGCCTGACGCCGCCTCGGATCTTCAGCCTGGAGGAATGCTTGGAATTCATCGGCGACGACGAACTGGTAGAGGTCACGCCCAAGAGCCTACGGCTGCGCAAGCGCATCCTCGACCACACGATGCGCATGCGGGCACAATATAATAAGAAGAATCAGCAGTGACCGGCAAACGCCGGAACGCAAAAGAAGCGCCAAACGGCGCTTCTTTTTTATTCTGTTTTTGTGGAACCCTCCCGCGGCAGCAGGCGTTGGGCGACGAGGCAGAGGAGGGCGAGCCCCAGCAGCATGACGAGCATGCCCGCCGCGACATCGCTCAGGAAATGCTTGCCGACGACGATGCGCGAAAACCCGGCGAGGCAGACATACAGCGTGGACGCGATGCCGAGTACCGCGCGGCGCTTTTGCAGCCGCGGGAAGAAGTCGGGCAGCGGCAGGAGGAGCCAGACGCCGCAGGCGGCCGCCGTGTGGCCGGAGGGGAAGGAGGAGCCGCCCTGCCGCGAAAAGACATACCACGGGGCGAACGCGCCGCGCCCTGCGAGCAGGTCCTCGAACCGGGGGCGTCCGGCGATCGCCTTCAGGCTCTGCACGAGGGCAAGCTCCCAGACGAGGTAGAAGATGCCCAGCGCCGCGACGCGCAAAAGTGCGCGGCGCGCGTCCGCACCTGCGCGCGAGAGCGCCCAAAAGGCGGGTAGCGCCCCGCCCAGCGCGCACAGCAGACAGACGGCGATCTGCACCGCGGCGGCGGGGTGGAAGCCGCGCTTTGCGAGGTAGTGGAACGCGCTGTAGCTCATGCCGAACAGCACGGCCACGCCCAGAAACAAGAGCAGCGCGCGCACGGGCTTTTTTTGGACCTGCGCCGCCCCCGCAAGCGCGGCGAGCGCCAGCGGCGCATACAGCGGCAGGAAGCAGACGGCCTCGAGCAGGAAGCCCAGGGGCGCGCGTTCGCGGTAGACCGCCCGGGACAGGGGCAGGTCGAAAAAGCTCCCGAGCAGCAGCGCCCCGAGCGCGAGCGGAAGGACGAGGCAGAAGAACAGCCGGTTTTTGCGAAGGATGGACATGAAAAGAACCTCCCGGTGGCAGAACTGTAGTGCCCCTATCATACCACGCCAGGGCCGGGAAATCCACGAAAACCGCCGCCTTGACAGCGCCCATTTGCGCGTGATAGCATAGTAAAATCAGAAATTTATACCATACGGCCGGAAAACAGTGAGGGAGCAATGGAAACACAACGGAAAACAACAGCCCGCTGGGCGTTTGAACTCGCCTGCTATCTAGTTATGCTCATACAGGGCGTACAGCTCGCAGGATATCAGTACAGTCTCATCTATATTACAGAGGAATTCCACCTCTCGGACACGGCGATCGGCCTGCTCAGCTGTATGCAGTTTTTGCCGACGCTCGTGGTGCCGCTCCTGTGCGGGGGGCTACTCGACCGGTTTGAGAAAAAAAAGATCGCGGCGGTCTGCGTGGGGCTGTTCGCGGCGGGGTGTGGGCTCATCGCGGTTTCGGGGAATATCGTCTTGCTGGCCGGAGGGATTGGGCTGTTGGTATGTGGGACGGCGATGCTCCCGGCGCTCATGACGACGCTACTTGCGGAGACCGACCCGGCGCGCAGTAATTACTATGCCAGTATGACGGAGGTGTTTTACAGCATTGGCACGGTCGCTTCGCCGCTTGTACTGTCGTTCCTGATTCGCCGGGGTATGCCTTGGTGCGGGCTGTACCTTGCGCTGGCCGTCGGGGCGGTGGGACTGATAGCCGCGTTTCTCCGTATGCGCCCAGCCATTCGCGTGGAGCTGAAAGAGGCGCCGGGGGAAACGCCGGAAAAGTTCCGCCTGGGGATGTTGGCGCTGCTGTTCATCGCATTTGGGATGCTGTATACCATGACGGAGGTGGGCTTTACGACCTTCCTGTCCACCTATTTCGCGCGACTCTCGGACGAGACCGGCGCGAGCCTGTCTATTTCCATTGTCGGGCTCACCATGGTCGTGAGCCGTATGGCGGCGGGACGCATCCACCGGTACAAGGAACGGATTGCAGCGATGTGTGCGGCGGGGGCTGCGTGCGCAGCACTTGCGATGGCGCTGTTCCCTGCGCGTGGGGTGGCACTTGTGTGGTGCGTGTTGTTTGGGCTGATCGCGGGACCGTGTTGGCCAATGATGATGAGTCTCGCAATCGATTCCTTTCCGGGCTCCGCCGGGCGCATGACGACGCTCATCCTGGCGGGTGCGGGCTTGGGCGGGTTGGCCGTGAACCTCGGGATGGGGTTTTTTTCGGACGCATGCGGCGTGGCGGCGGCCTACCTCTTTCCCGCGGGCAGCGCAATGCTGTGCGCGGCGGTGATGGCGGGCATCGCCCGCTGCCGCAAAAAAGACGGCGCAGGGGTTTGAAAAACGCCGGGAATTAGGATATGATATAAGGTAAGAAAAAAGCGGGGCGCATGCGCCCTCGGACGCGCACGGGCTCTATGGAAATATACGATCCGGCAAGAAAGGAAGAACGGCATGAGCGAGATTTTGGGCAACACACCATCCGAAGAGACAAAGAAGACAGCGGAGAACTTTATTCAGGAATTCATCGAACAGGATCTGGCGGAGGGCAAAGTGCAGACGGTGAAGACCCGTTTCCCGCCCGAACCGAACGGATATTTACACATTGGGCATGCCAAGGCGCTGTGGATTGACTTCAGCACGGCGGAAAAGTACGGCGGGAGCTGCAACCTGCGCTTTGACGACACCAACCCGGCCAAGGAGGACGAGGAATTCGTCGACGCCATCATGGAGGACATCCACTGGCTCGGCTATTCGTGGGACAAGCTGTGCTATGGCTCCTCCTACTTCGACCAGTGCTATGAGCTGGCCATCAAGCTCATCCAAAAGGGCGTGGCGTATGTGGACGACCTGTCGAAGGACGAGATGCGCGAATACCGCGGGACGCTCACCGAGCCGGGCAAGAACAGCCCGTTCCGCGACCGCAGCGTGGAGGAGAACCTCGACCTGTTCACGCGCATGAAGAACGGTGAATTCCCGGACGGCAGCCACACGCTGCGTGCCAAGATCGACATGGCCTCGCCGAACATCAACATGCGCGACCCGGCGCTGTACCGCATTTTGCACATTTCGCACCATCAGACGGGCGACAAGTGGTGCATCTACCCGATGTATGACTTTGCGCACCCGATCCAGGACGCAATCGAGGGCATCACGCACTCGCTGTGCTCGCTCGAATACGAGGCGCACCGTCCGCTGTACAACTGGGTGGTGGAGCAGTGCGAATTCGAACACAAGCCGCGGCAGATCGAGTTCGCGCGGTTGAACCTCACGGACACGATTATGAGCAAGCGCTATCTGCGCGCGCTCGTTGAGGGCGGCTATGTGGACGGCTGGGACGATCCGCGGATGCCCACGCTGTGCGGCATGCGCCGCCGCGGCTATACGCCGGAGGCGATCAAGGACTTCCTGTCCCGCGCCGGGGTGGCCAAGGCGGATTCGGTGATCGACGCGGGCATGCTGGAGCACTGCGTGCGCGAGGACCTGAATGCGCGCGCGCCGCGGCTCATGGGCGTGCTGGACCCGGTCAAGCTGGTGATCGAAAACTACCCCGCGGACAAGACCGAGACCTTCGAGGCCGAGGATCTGCCGGGCAGCGGGCATACGCACCCCGTGCATTTTTCGCGCGAGCTGTACATCGAACGCGAGGATTTCCGGGAGGTCGCGCCGAACAAGAAGTATTTCCGCCTGTATGTGGGCGGCGAGGTGCGGCTCAAGAATGCCTATATCATCAAGTGCGAACGGGTGGAAAAGGATGCGGACGGCAATATCGAAACGATTGTCTGCACCTATGACCCGCTTTCGCGGACGGGCGATGTCAACGCGAACCGCAAGATCAAGGGCACGCTGCACTGGGCGGACGCCCGGACGGCCGTCCCCGCGGAATACCGCGTCTATGGCCCGCTCTTGGACGACAGCAAGGAAGGCGACTTCATCGAACGGCTGGCGGAGGATTCCTGCCGGACGATGCACGGCTTTATCGAGCCGGAGATCCAAAACGCCCGCCCCGGCGATAAGTTCCAGCTGCTGCGGCAGGGGTATTTCTGCGCGGACAGCCACGACTTTTCGGCGGAGCATGTCGTGCTCAACAAGACGACCGGCCTGCGGGACACCTTCCGCAAGGTCCTTCAATAAACAGGAAAGACGGAGAATATTCATGGAAGTCAGAACGAGATTTGCCCCCAGTCCGACGGGGTATATGCATATTGGCAACCTGCGCACGGCACTGTATGCGTGGCTGTTTGCCCGAAAAAACGGCGGGAAGTTCATCCTGCGCATTGAGGACACCGACCGCAACCGGCTGGTGGAGGAGGCGGGGGATGTGATCTTCCGCACGCTGCACGACACGGGGCTCACCTATGACGAGGGCCCGGACATCGGCGGGGACTTCGGCCCGTATGTGCAGAGCGAGCGCAAAGAAATTTATGGGAAATATGCGGAGCTCCTGGTTGAAAAGGGCGCGGCGTATTACTGCTTCTGCACCAAGGAGCGTCTGGACGCCCTGCGCGAGCAGGCGGCGGCCGAGGGCAAGGTCTTTAAGTACGACAAGCACTGCCTCGGCCTTTCGAAGGAAGAGGTTGCGCGCCGGATCGCGGCGGGCGAGGAATATGTCATCCGGCAGAACATCCCGACGGAAGGCGAATCCTCCTATGAGGACGCGGTTTATGGGACGATCACGGTGCCGATGTCGGATATGGAGGACAATATCCTGTTAAAATCGGACGGGTGGCCGACCTATAACCTCGCCAATGTCATCGACGATCACCTGATGGAGATCACGCATGTCATCCGCGGGGTGGAATATCTGTCCTCGACGCCCAAATACAACCTGCTTTATGACGCGCTCGGCTGGGAGCGCCCGAAATATATTCACCTGCCGCCGGTCATGAAGGACAAGCAGAAAAAGCTGTCCAAGCGCAACGGCGACGCCTCCTATGAGGATCTGGTGGCCAAGGGGTACTTGAAAGAGGCGATTCTAAACTATATCGCGCTCCTCGGGTGGAACCCGGGCGGGGAGCAGGAGATTTTTTCGCTTTCGGAGCTGGCGCAGGCCTTCTCGCTCGAGGGGCTGAGCCGGTCGTCCGCCATCTTCGACATGGAAAAGCTGACCTGGATGAACGGGGAATACATCCGCGCGCTCAGCCGGGAGGAATTCCTCTCCCGCGCCAAGCCGTACCTCGACGCGGCGCTTTCGCGGCCGATCGACCGGGAAAAGCTCGCGGCGATCATCCAACCGCGGCTGGAGACGCTGGCGCAGATCGGCGAAAAGGTCGCGTTCCTAAACGAAATGCCGGAATACGACATCTCCCTGTACACGCACAAGAAGATGAAGACGACGCCGGAAAACTCGCTCGACATCCTGCGCGCGGCGCGGGAGACGCTGGCCGGGGTGCAGGAATTTTCCAACGACGCGCTGTATGCGGCGCTGCTCACGGTGGCGGAGGGCAGGGAGGTCAAGAACGGCCGGGTGCTCTGGCCGGTGCGCATCGCCATCACGGGTACGGCCGTCACCCCCGGCGGCGCGACCGAGATCGCGGAGCTGTTGGGGCGGGAGGAGACGCTCGCCCGCTTGGACAAGTCCATCGCCAAATTGCAGGCCGCGCTGGCCTAAGGAGGGCATATGAAACTCGTATTTGCTTCGGATATTCACGGATCGGCCTATTACTGCGAAAAGCTCCTGCAGGCGTATGCCCGCGAGGGGGCGGACAAGCTGTTCTTGCTGGGCGACCTGCTGTACCACGGGCCGCGCAACGCCTTGCCGCGCGACTATGCGCCGGCCCGGGTGGCGGAGATGCTGAACGCGAACCGCGCGCACATCCTCTGCGTGCGGGGGAACTGCGACAGCGAGGTGGATCAGATGGTGCTGGATTTCCCCATTTTGGCGGATTACGCGGTGCTCTACCTCGGCGGGCGCATGGCGTATTTGACGCACGGGCATGTGCGCAATTCGCAGAACCTGCCGCCCATGCAGCCGGGCGACCTGCTCATCCACGGGCACACGCATGTGCAGGCGATGCAGGTAAAGCCGGACCACATTTACCTAAACCCCGGCTCGGTCTCCATCCCGAAGGAAGGCAATGTGAACAGCTATATGACCTATGCGGACGGCGTGTTCTGCATCAAGACGATGGCGGGAGAGGAGATTTCCCGGTTGTCCATCGCCGATTGAGCAAAAAACGATATAGAAAAAGGAAGTACCCCGGGGTACTTCCTTTTTTCGTGCCGGAAAAACTCGACGAAGCGGCAGGGATGAGTTACAGTGCGCGCCGAAAGCCTCCTCTCTGGGCAGAAATGCGCCAAGGGCGCGGGATGCGGGGTGGGGGAAGGGCGCTCCGTTTGGGAGGAGGTTCCTGTCCCGCTCATTCCCCCCGATCGGCCGCGAGGAAGGCGAACAGATCCGCCCATCCGCCGTGCGGGAAGGCCGAGAGGTCGGTAAGCCCCGGGTTTTCCAGGTGATCGGTGAGCAGGAAGACGCCCGCGCCGAGCTTGGCGGGGACGATGTCCTCGGATGCGTGGTTGCCGACCATCAGGCAGGCCGCGGGGCGCTTGTGCAGCGCGGCGAAGATCTCCTGGAAATATTCCCGGTGGGGCTTGGGGAAGTGGCTGTTTTCATAGGAGGTGATGTAGGCAAAGTCGCGGCAGTCCGCCCCGATCCAGGAAAGGCGCGTCTGCGTGGCGGCCTCGGGGAAAAAGGGGCTGGTCGCAAGCGCCAGGGTGTAGCCCGCCGCATGCAGCGTGTCCAGCTTGTCCCGCACGGAATAGCCCGCCGGGACGAGCGCGCCGACGCGGTCGAATTCCTGTGTATAGAAGGACAGGAGCGTAGGTTCCAGCGCGTGGGCATCCCGGCCGAGCGAGTGGGCAAAGCTGTCCCAAAAGCGTTCGCGGTTGGTCTCTTTGCCGTTGCCGCCGGCCATAGCGATCGTGCCCTGCCAGACAGCGTCTAGGAAGGGTTCCTTTTCATATCCGAGCGGCGCGACCTTTTGGGCGAGCTCCGCGAAATAGGCTTTGGTGAAGGTCTCCTGGTCAATCGGCAGCAGCGTGCCATCCAGGTCGAATAACAGGGTGTCAAACATAGCTTTCCTCCAAAAAGTCAGAGCCAGACGCCGGTCTTTTTGGTGTAGAGGCGTTTCACGCCTTGCAGGCTAAGGCAGTACGCCGCGAGGATGCCGAGCAGCCAGGGCAGGAAGGACAGCGGCAGCGTGGCCATGTCGAGCGCGCGCGCCATGCCGCTCAGGCAGAACAGCAGCGTGAACGCGGAAAAACCGATCGTCGAAGTGAGCAGCATGGGCGCGGGGCGGCTGTCCAGGAAGGGGCGCCCCGCGGTGCGCAGGATGTGCACGGTGACGAGCTGCGAGATCGTGCCATAAGCGAATACGCCGCATTGGAACAGCGCGGAGGCCGCGAGGTCATCCGCCCCAAAGAAGTGCCACAGCACCAGATAGCACAGGATGTCAAAGAGGGAGGAGACCGGCCCCATGGTGAGCATGAAGCGGCGGATGTCCCCCGTGTCCCAGCGGTGCGGGCGGCGGATATAGGCCGCGTCCACGCGGTCGAAGGGCAGGCCCATCTGCGCAAAGTCGCAGATCAGGTTCTGTGCCAAAATCTGCACCGGGAGCAGCGGCAGGAAGGGCAAGAACAGGCTGGCAAAGATCACGGAGATCATGTTGCCGAAGTTGCCGCTGGCGGCCATCTTGATGTATTTGACGATGTTGCCGAAGGTCTTGCGGCCCTCGAGCACGCCCTGCTCCAGCACCATAAGGTCCTTCTTCATGAGGATGATGTCCGCCGTCTCCTTCGCGATGTCGACCGCGCTGTCCACCGAGATGCCGATATCTGCGGCGCGCATGGCGAGCGTGTCGTTGATGCCGTCACCCATATAGCCCACCGTGTGCCCAGCGGTGCGATAGGCGCGCACGACCCGTTCCTTCTGGTCGGGCGCGAGCTTGGAAAACAGACGGCAGTCCCGGATCGCGCGAGCGAGTGCCTCGTCGTCCATCCGGGCGATGTCCGCCCCTGTGAGGCGGTGCGCCGTCGGGATGCCTACCTTTTCGCAGACCTTGACGGCCACGCCTTCGCTGTCGCCCGTCAGCACGACGACATCCACACCATATTCCTTGAGGGCGGAAATGGCCTCGGCCGCGCTTTGTTTGGGCGGGTCCAAGAAGCCGATGAAGCCCATGAGCACCATGTCGCGTTCGTCCTCCACACCGAAAGAGCCGTCGGTGCGCAGGTCATTTTTCTGCGCCACGGCGAGCATGCGCAGGCCGTCGAAGTTGTGCGCCTCATAGAGCGCGATGGCCTGTGCGCGGAAGTTGTCGTCCAGCGGCACGACCTGCCCGTCCAGTTCCGCAAAGCTGCAAATGGAGAGCACCTCTTCGACCGCACCCTTGGTGATGAGCTGCCGCTTGCCCTCGGTGTCCTTCAGGACGACGCTCATGCGGCGGCGCGAGAAGTCGAAGGGGATCTCGTCGACATGCTGATACTTTTCCTTGACGGAGAAGATCTCCTCCGTCTGCGCGCGCTGGAGGATGGCCAGGTCGATGAGGTTTTTGAGCCCGGTCTGGAAATAGCTGTTCAAAAAGGCGTGCCGCAGGATGCGCAGGTCCTCCTGCCCGTGCATGTTCATGTACTTTTCCAGCACGATCTTGTCCTCGGTGAGCGTGCCCGTCTTGTCGGTGCACAGGATGTCCATCTCCCCAAAGGACTGGATGGACGGCAGGCTCTTGACGATGACATCGTGCCGCGACATGGTGAGCGCGCCGCGCGCGAGCGTAGAGGTCATGATGACGGGCAGCATCTCGGGCGTGAGCCCCACGGCCATGGTCACGGCGAACAGGAAGGAATTGCCCCAATCGCCCTTGACAAAGCCGTTGATGAGGAAGATGATGGGCACCATTACGAGCGTGAAGCCGAGCAGCAGGCGGCTTACCGATTCGACGCCCTTTTCAAAGCTGTTCTTGGCGCGCTTGTTGGAAAGCGACTTGGCCATGGAGCCGAAGTAGGTCTCGTTGCCCGTTGCGACGACGAGGCCGATGGCGCTGCCACTCACCATGTCCGACCCCATAAAGCCGAGGTTGGAAAAGTCGGTGAGCGAGAGCTTGTCTGCCTCCTCGGGCGCGGCGGCGAACTTTTCCACCGGGGCGGATTCACCGGTCAGCGCGGCCTGCGCGACAAAGGCGTCCTTGGCCGTGAGGAACAGGATGTCGCCCGGCAGCATGTCGCCGGCCGAGAGGCGCACGATGTCGCCCCGCACAACCTCACGCACATCGATCTCGCAAAACGCCCCGTCCCGTAGGATGGAGGTCTTGTTGGAGATGAGCGAGGAAAGCTCCTGCGCGGCGGAGTGGGATTTTTCGCCCTGGATAAAGGAGATGAGCGAAGAAAGCAGGATGAGCGCCAGGATGACGCCGGCCGTCAGATAGTCCGGGCGGCGGGAGAGCACGACATCCGTCACAAAGGTGATCGCTGCGACCAGGAACAGCACGATATTGAACGGGTTGATGAGCGAGCCCATAAAGCGATAGAGTGGCCCGTGGGTCTTGCCCGTGCGGATGACATTGGGGCCGAATTCGTCCAGGCGTTCCTCGGCCTCCTCGGTCGTGAGGCCGAAGCGGTCGGCCGCGACTTCTTTTAGGGCCTCGGGGCTCGGGAGCGTGGCGATCCGGCGGAGATACGCTTCGCTGGCGCCGGTCTTTTGCGCCTGCGCCTTTGTCTGCGGGCGCGAAAAAAGCATCGAAAAAAGTTTCATGCGAAAATTCCTTTCATATTCTAGTTTGACAAGTTTGGGAAGAAATATGAAAGGGGATGTGAAATCTTACCGTGTGGGGAGGGCAGGAGAGGACAGCGCATGTCTCTTCCGCGAGGTTCCGCACGATCGGGAAACTTCGTCATCGCCGCTTTCATAGCAACTGTGATACACGCTTATCCACCTCCTGAAAAATAAAAAATGCGCAAGCCGGTAGGCTGCGCAGCGATTCGGAGCATTCCCTGTGGGAATGGCATATGCGAACTGTTGCCGTACAAGCTTTAGCATCACGGGGCGTGAAATCGGATTAGCCTGCGCCTTATCGACGCCGGCTGCTGGCCGTGGCGTGCTGTCTCCATCATTTAGCGGCACCGATCCATATCCCCATGGTAGCCTCACCTACCGAACTGAAGATAAACCTTCACTTCCACAGTAATGCATTTGGGGGAAAAAGTCAAGCACAAAAAAAGACCGCATGCGCGGGGCATGCGGCCGGGGGTACGGGGTTATTCTTCTTCCTCCGCCGGGGCGGGGTCTGCCTTCGGCAGGAGCGAGACATTCGTCCATTCGATGCGGCGGTCTGCAATGGTTAAGACATCGATATGCATGCCCGCGAGGTCAAGCGAGAAGGTGCTGCCGTCCTCGGGGATGGCGTTTAAGTGGTCGAGGATCATACCGCCCAGCGTGTCGTATTCCTCCTCCTCAGGGAGGGTGATATCCAACGTCTTGGCGATCTCTTCGAGGTCTGCGCTGCCCGAGATGCGCCACAGGTTGTCGCCGAGCTTGGTGATTTCCTGTTCCTCCTGCGGGTCGAATTCGTCATAGATGTTGCCGACGATACATTCCAACAGGTCCTCCATCGTGATAAGGCCGCTCGTGCCGCCGTATTCGTCGACGACGATGGCCATGTGGCATTTCAGCTCCTGCATCTTGCGGAAGAGAATGTCCGCGTGGATGGATTCGGGCACGAAATAGGGCGTGCGCAGCAGTTCCTTTAACGGCTTCGGATTTGCGAGCTGCCGGTTCAACAGGTATTCGCGCGTCGCCAGGATGCCTACGACATCGTCGACATCCTCGTCGCAGACGGGGAAGCGGGACAAGCCGGTCTCCTCGATGCGCGCCAGGATCTGCTCCGGCGAATCCTCAAGCCAGATGATCTCCATATCCGTGCGGTGGATCATGACATCTTCGGCCGTGTTGTTGTTGAACTCGAAGATATTTTCAATCATTTCCTTTTCGCCCGTCTCGATGGAGCCGTTTTCCTCGCCGATGTCGACCATCATGCGGATCTCCTCCTCCGAGACCTCCTCAGCCTCCTTGTTCGGGTCGATGCCCAGAAGGCGGAGCACGCCGTTCGTGGAGACGGACAGGAACCAGGTGATGGGCCGCAGCACGACCGACAGGAAGCGGACGACATTTAGAGAAATCTTAATGACGGCGTCCGGCTTCTGCATGGCGATGCGCTTAGGCACCAATTCGCCGAGCACGAGCGTAAAGTATGATAGGATCAAGGTGATGACGATAACAGAGATGGTGTTGAGCGCGCTTGCGGAGATGCTGTGGAAGCCCACCGTATTGACAAGCCAGTTGGTCAAAAGGCTTGCAAAGTTATCCGCCGCAAATGCGGAACCCAAAAACCCGGCCAGCGTGATGCCGACCTGTATCGTGGAAAGAAAAGTCGTGGGCTGTTCGATGATCCTTAACAGCTTCGCGGCTTGCTTATTGCCCTCCTCGGACTGCTTGCGCACCTTGTTTTCATTGAGCGAAAGCACCGCGATTTCGGTCGCGGCAAAGAAGGCGTTGAGTAGGATGAGCGCTGCCTGAAGCAGCAGCTGTCGCCATATAGGACTACTGTCCAACAAAAATTCCCCCTTTAGGTTAAATAGTAGAATATGCTTATTATAGCAGATTTCTCCGGAAAAGTACAAGGAAAGAAGAGCAAATCCGAGGAAAAACAAGCAAACTAGAGCAAAGTACACGATATAAAACGGCGGATTTTCGACCGCTAGGGGCAAAACAGCGCGTTTGCCCCCCTTTTTCGAGGATATAAAAAGGGACAGGGCGGATGCTCTGTCCCGAAGGCGTTATTTTACCTGGATGAGTTCGTAATCCATGGAGCCCATGCCCATCTTCTGTGCGTGCTCCAGGCAGGAGATCCAGTTGGTCTCCGGGTGCGCAGCCTTGAAATGGTCGCCGTCGTTCGGGAGTCCGTCGAGCGCGCTGCCGGGCAGGACGGGCTGCGCATTGACCGCGTCCGCGCAGGCCTTGTCCAGCGCGACCGGGTCGAGCGAGGCGAACATGCCGACATCCGGGACGACCGGCGCGTCGTTCTTGCTGTGGCAGTCGCAATGCGGGGAGACATCCACAACAAAGTTGATGTGGAAGCTCGGCTTGTCCTGAATGACCGCCTGCGTGTATTCGGCGATTTTGTAATTTACCATATCGTAGGCGTCGTTCTCGCCCGCGGAGATCGCGTCGAAGGAGCAGATGCCGATGCAGCGGCCGCAGCCGGCGCAGATGTCGTGGTGGATGGTCGCCTTGTGGTCCTCGATCGTGATGGCGTTATGCGCGCAGTTGCGGCGGCAGGCTCCGCAGCCGACGCACAGGGACTGGTCCACATTGGGCTTGCCGTTGGAATGCATTTCCATCTTGCCCGCGCGCGAACCCGCGCCCATGCCGATGTTTTTGAGCGCACCGCCCATGCCGGTTAACTCATGCATCTTGAAATGCGCGAAGGAGATGATGACATCGGCATCTGCGATGGCGCGGCCGATCTTGGCTTCCTTGACATATTCGCCGTTTTTGACGGGGATGAGCGCCTCGTCCGTGCCCTTGAGGCCGTCGGCGATCAGCACATGGCACCCGGTCACAAACGGGTTGAAGCCGTTCTGATAGGCGGCGTCGAGGTGGTCGAGCGCGTTCTTGCGGCCGCCGACATATAGCGTGTTGCTGTCCGTCAAAAAGGCCTTGCCGCCGCGTTCGGCCACGGCGTCGACCAGCACCTTGGAATAGTTAGGGCGCAGGTAGGACAGGTTGCCCGGTTCCCCGAAGTGGATCTTGATGGCGGCGAACTTATTCTTGAAATCGATCGTGTCGAAACCGGCCGCTACGATCAGGCGCTTGAGCTTTTTAAGCAGGTTGTCGCTGCCGCCGACACGCATATCCGCAAAGTAGACTTTTGATTTTTCCATATGAACCTCCCAGTTCTCTCAAAATGACATAAACAATTTCATTATAAGCCCTAAACTGCAGTTTAGGTCAAGGGGGATTTGCGCAGGAGGAGAAGTGAAGAAAAAGAAGGGATGCAAGGGGTGCAAAAAAATGGCAGAGGGGTTGGTATATGCGTATAAAAAGCGTATACTAGAAGCGGAAAAGGAGCGCCGGTGGAGAAGTTTGCGGAAGATGTTCGCGTGCGTGTGGAAGAAAATGCGCGGGGTTCCTTGAAAAATTGAAAGGGAGAGATATAAAGTGAAAAGAGCATATCCTATTATAATGACGCGAGGAGAAAAGTATATTGTGGTTTCTGTCCCAGATTTTGAGATTGGGACGCAGGGAGAGGATATTCCGGATGCGATGGATATGGCAAGAGATGCGATCGGGATTGTGGGGATTGATATGGAAGATAGCGGAGAACTGCTGCCGGAGGCGTCGAGCTTGACGCAAGTACAAAAAGACGCGCCGGAGGGCGCCATGGTATCTTTCGTGGATATTGACTTTACGGAGTACCGCAGGAAAAATGAACTGCGCACGGTAAAGAAGAATTGCACGATCCCCTCCTGGCTGTGCTATGAGGCAGAGCGGGCGGGGGTGAATTTCTCTGCGGTTTTGCAGGCCGGATTGAAACGAGAGCTGCATATTACAGACTAACGCAGCAAAGATCCATTTCGAGATAGAAAGGGAAAGAATTTTTCGTATTGTGAGAGAGGCTTTTTGCTGAAAAACAAAAAGCCTTTTTCTTCATTTGTTTATTTCGAAGAGGGGCTCTTTTGGGATAAAGTCTAAAGCAAGGTCATAGCCCATGGCACCGAGGATTTTTTGTGCATCTTGAAAACTGAAATTCTTCTTATTCATCATCTTTTGCAGGCCTTGCGGCAGGAGGTTAAGACGCTTTGCAATCGTTCGCTGTGTAATTTTGTTTTCGAGCATGAGCTTCTTTATTTCGATTTGTAGCTGTTCGTTATTATAATAGAGGATGGACATTTTTACAATTCGCCTTTCTGAATATTAGTAAGCAAGGAAGTCATCATTCCAAGCAGGGCTTCAAAAAACAAAAGGATTAACGCGCAAAACACACGCTATTGTGGACACAAAGGACAATCGAAAAACTCGAGGAAAAAGGTATAAAAAAAGGTCTTCCATAAAATGGAAGACCTGGTGTGCCTGAAGGGGCTCGAACCCCCGACCTCTTGATTCGTAGTCAAGCACTCTATCCAACTGAGCTACAGACACATTTTTATAGCACAATTACTATAGCACTTTTCCCTGGGGATGTCAAATACTTTCTTTGGAAAAGCCGCAAAGTTTATGCCTCGCCGTGATAGAGCATGTGAATCGCGTCCAACGCCGCGAGGATCTTTTGGTATTGCGCCTCGTCCGCGCAGCGCACGCGGTGCAGGTGCACCCCGCCCGTGAGGTCGCTCAACAAGGCGGCGTCCCGGTCTGCGGCGGCCTGCACAAAGGCGCGCGCCTCCTGCACCGTCCGCAGGTTGAGCGGCGCGGAAATCTGCCCATAGAGCGGGTGCGACACCGTGACATCGAGGACTTCGCCGCCGTAGGAGGTGATGGTCTCGAGCTCCTGCCCCATCTGCGCGGGCGTGTGCACGCAGGCCAGGGTGTACACCCGCCCCGCGCGCTCCTCCCCTTCGCAGAGGTATCCGCGCGGCGTGGACAGGATCTGTTCCCCCGCCGCGCGGAGCAGCGCGACATCGCCCACAATCACCTGCCGGCTGACCCCGAGTTCCCGCGCGAGGGCGGAGGCAGAGACCGGTTCGGTATGCGTGTGCAGCGCGGTCCGAATGTATTGACGGCGCGCCTCGGCGCGCACGGGACGCTTTTCCATCGGGCTTAGCCCTGCACGGCCTGCACGCCGAAGCTCTTTTTCAGCGGCTGCCAGACGACATAGGAAATGGCGAAGTCCACCATGCTATGCACGACGGAACCTACGCCCACGAGCAGGATGACCGCCGTGAAGAAGCCGTTTGTGTATTTGGAGGGATCCGCAAAATAGAAGGGCAGCACGACCAGCACCTCGCACATCGCGTGGATGAGCGCCAAAATCGCGGACAGGCCAGTGCTCTTTTTCCAGGAGGAGAGCAGCGACGGATTCTTCTTAATCCAAAGGGAGCCGACCGTCGTAAAGACGACATGCGTGAGCGCGCGGAGCACGACCTCGACCGGGAAGCCGCCGATCAGGAACCCGAGCGTCGTGCCGAGCGCGACGGCGATGCCCACGGCCGGGGAGATGAACATGGCGATAAAGACGGCCACATGGCTCGCCACCGTGAAGGAAGCGGGCGGGATGACGATCTTGAGCGGGGAGATCATGGGGATCAGGATGCCCACCGCGGTGAGGAGCCCGGCCATGACGATTTTCAAAATGGTGTTGTGCATGCTTTTTTGATTCATGGGAAGATACGCTTTCTGTCAAATAAATTCTTTACAGGTGTCTTGACATCTAGGTCATTATACCCATTCGGCGGCCGCTTGTAAAGCCCCTTTTCGCGAAATGCCCGCGGGGCGCGCATTGACTTGCCGCATCCGGCGCATTATACTACAAATGAAACGCGATTTTTCCCAAGGAGGTTTTGTATATGAGCGAAAATTGCAGCGGCAATTGCCAGTCCTGCGCGGCGAACTGCGGCGAACGCAAGCAGGAAAGCCTGCTCGCGCCCTTAAATGCGCAGAGCCACATTAAGCATGTGATCGGCGTGGTGAGCGGCAAGGGCGGCGTCGGGAAGTCTGCCGTCACGGCCATGCTGGCGACGCTGATGGCGCGCAAGGGCTTCCGGTGCGGCGTGCTGGATGCGGACCTTACCGGGCCGTCCATCCCGAAGATCTTCGGCGTACACGGCACGGCGGTGAGCGAGGACGGGCAGCACCTGCTCCCGGCTGAAACGGCGTCGGGCATCAAGCTGATGTCCATCAACCTGCTGTTGGAGAGCGAGGATTCCCCCGTCGTGTGGCGCGGGCCGGTCATTTCCAGCGTCATCAAGCAGTTCTGGAGCGATGTCATCTGGGGAGACATTGATTATTTATTCGTGGACATGCCGCCGGGGACGGGCGATGTGTCGCTCACGGTGTTCCAGTCGCTGCCGGTGGACGGCGTCATTATGGTCACGACCCCGCAGAGCCTGGTCAGCATGATCGTCAAGAAGTCCATCCACATGGCGAACATGATGAACATCCCCGTGCTGGGGCTGGTGGAAAACATGAGCTACCTCACCTGCCCGGACTGCGGACGGCGCATCGACCTGTTCGGCGCGCAGTCGCTGGAACGCGAGGCGGCGGAGGCAGGGATCCCCGTGCTGGGGCGGCTGCCGCTCGACCCGGCGCTTCCCGCGCTGGCAGACGCCGGCCGGATGGAGGCGTTTACGGGAGACTGGCTGGACGCGGCGGCGGACGCGCTTTCCAAACTGTGAAAAAAAGCCCTTGCAAGGGCTTTTTTTTCGTGTTATAATGCTATTTGCATCCTTGCGCCCAGCAAGTTGGGCGCCTTGATAGTCCATGAGGAGGTGAAACCCATGAATAGCTACGAATTGTTGTACATCGTCAAAGCAGATATGGAAGAAGAGGCAAGAGCCGCGCTGATTTCCAGATTCTCCGACCTGATCGTTGCCGCCGGCGGCGAGATCACTGAGAGCGACGAATGGGGCAAGAAGAAATTCGCGTATCCCATCAACTATGTCAACGAAGGGTACTATGTGCTGGTCAATTTCAAATCGCAGTCGACGCTGATCGCCGAGCTGGAGAGAAATTTCCGCATCACGGAAGATACCATTCGTTTCATGATCGTCAAAAAGGACTGAGCAGGAAAGAGAGGTCGCTATGAATAAGGCTTTTATCGTAGGCAGACTGACCCGTCCCCCGGAAGCGCGCACGACGCCCAACGGCGTGAGCGTGACGACCTTTACCGTGGCCGTAACGCGCCGCATGAACCGGGAAGAGGCAGATTTTTTAACGATCGTCACCTGGCGCGGCCTGGCCGATAACTGTGCCAAGTATCTGGTGCAGGGGCAGCAGGTTGCCGTGGTGGGCGAGATCCGCACCCGGAGCTATGAAGCGAAGGACGGTTCGCGCCGCTATGTCACCGAGATCCAGGCGGACGATGTCGAGTTCCTGGCGAAACCGGGCGCCGGCGGCAATGCGGCAGGCGGATATTCCGGAGCCAATAGTTATAGCGCGCCCCAGCCCGCGCAGGCGCCCAAGGCCCCCGCAAATAACAGGGAAGACGACCTGTTTGCGTCGGAGATGGGCGACATCCTGGTTGACGACGAAGAGTTACCGTTCTAATTTTGTTTAAGCATTAAAGGAGAAGACCTATGGAAGAAAGAGCGCAGAGACGGCCGAGAGTCAGACGCATCAGAAGAAAGTTTTGCGCGTTCTGTGCGGAAAAGGCCACCGGCATCGATTATAAAGATGTAGCGAAGCTCAGAAAGTTTATCTCGGAAAGCGGCAAGATCGCTCCCAGAAGAGCGACCGGCGTTTGCGCCAAGCACCAGAGAGAGCTTGCTGTGGCGATCAAGCGGGCCAGAGTGATGGCTCTGCTCCCCTATATCGCGGAGTAACGATTAAAAGCAAAAGAAGCGCCTTTCCGGGCGCTTTTTTTATGCCGTTTGTTGTCAAAGGATGCACTTTGGTGTATACTGAAAAAGAGATTTGTTTTTCAAACTTTTTGAATTTGAAAGGAATATTGGGTATGCAGCAAGAAAAACGGCTTGTGCAGATTGGTGCGGGCAAGATTGGTCGGGGATATATCGCCGACCTTTTCCACGAGGGCGGGTTCAAGGTGACCTTCCTTGACTATTCACCGGAATTGGTGGATGCGATGAACAAGCAGGGGTATTACACCATCTTCAAGCACCACACCGACGGCACCTATTCCCAGGTGCGCATCGAGGACTACCGCGCATTCTGCACGCAGACGCAGTACGACGAATGTGTGGAAGCGATCTCGCGGGCGGCGTATGTATCCGTGAACATCTTCCCGGGTGCGGTGGATTCCATCTCTAAGATGTTGGCCGATGCGATCGAGCGGCGTGTCGCGCGGGGGGACGAGGGTGCGATGGACTGCCTCATTGGCGTCAACTTCCTGTTCGCGTCCAAGCTCTTCACGGAAGGCATCGAAAAATACCTCGCGACCGAGGCGGGGCGGAAATTTTTCCGCACGCAGGTGTCGCTTGCGGAATGCCTGGTGCATCGAAACGGCGCGTTCCCGACGGCTGAGATGCTGGCGGAGGACCCGCTCGCCTGCAATTCCGGCGATACGCCCTACCTGACCGTCGACAACATTTTGAAAAACGGCGTGCCCGCAGGCGTCAACCTGCACTTGCAGGACAATGTCCCCGCGTGGATGATCCACAAAATTTGGGTCGCTAACATGGGGCACAGCCTGTCCGGCTATTTCGGCAAGAAGGCGGGATATACTTACATCGGCGAATGCCATGACGACCCCTATATCATGCGGTGCACGATTCTCGCGAAGCGGGAGGGAACCTTTGCCATGCACGAGGAATATGGCATGCCCTATGAGGCAATGGAGGCGCAGGATCCCGTGGAGCAACAAAAAGAGCATTACCTCGACCATGTGGCCAATTCCGTCGACAAGGATACGATTGACCGTGTGTGCGGAGACCTGACCCGCAAGCTCGCCAAGGGCGATCGCCTGATTGGCCCGGCGCTGGCCTGCCTGCGGCATGGGCGCGTGCCTTATTTCCTGGCGCGCGGCGCGGCGATGGCGCTGTATTTCGTATCGCCTACGGACAAGACTTCGCAGGCGGTGCAGGACTATATCGCTGAACACGGCGTGCAGGCCGCGATCCAGAAGTTCTGCGGGCTGTCCCCGGAGGATCCGGCGGAAAAGACCCTGCTGGAGCTCATCACCGGCATCTATTACGAGATCGGCGACCAGTATCCGTTCGATGTAGCATATTGAGCGGAAGGGAATGCGGAGAACTCGATGCGACAAGGAGGAACCGATATGGAAGACTTGGAAACATGGGAAGAAGCGCAGGAAGAGGAATTTTCAAAGGAGATTGCGCGGCTCATCGAGTGGCTCCGTGTGAAGGGATTTTCGGAAGAACAAATCCTGGATTGCATTGCCTATGTCTGCAAGGATGCGGAAAAATAAGCATGGAATGCATTGGTGTGTGCATCATCGATGTGGAAATATATGGAATCAAAAAAAACCTGCGGTTTCGCAGGTTTTTTGATTTGCCTGAAATGGATCCGGAAATTCGCGCAAAGCGGACGGCCGCGCGGGGGCGGCCGGAGGTTCAGGACACCCGGCGCTGCGCGGGCAGGGTTTTGGTGCTGTGCACCTTGCCCAGCTCCTGCGCCTCGGCCCAGGCGTGCTCGGCGAACAGGATCTTTGCGAGCGCGACATAGGGCGTGTAGAAGAAGTAGAAGAGGTATAGAATCGCCGTGTAGAGCATGGACAGCGGCGCGGCGGAAAGCTCCAAAAGCGAGAGCGGCGGCAGGGCAAAGACGCCTGTCGTGAGCAGGGAATATCCCCCGCCCAAAAGCATCCATGCGCCGAGCGGCAGCAGGTACCAGACGAACAAGGAGAAGTCAAAGCAGAGATGGTGCAGGATGTCGCCCCGCATGGCGTGGTAGGAGAGCGAGACGACCTCGAGGGCGGAATGCCCCTCGTGCATGATAAACAGGTACTGCACGAGGAAGAAATAGGCGATGAGCGCCTCTTCCAGCACATAGAGCAGCACCTCGGCCGCGATTTTCCACGGCTCGGACGCGATGTGCGGCAGCAGCGCCTCCTCTACCACAAAGA
The DNA here is from genome assembly GCA_934555865.1 of uncultured Christensenellaceae bacterium. Classification (GTDB taxonomy): domain Bacteria; phylum Bacillota; class Clostridia; order Christensenellales; family Christensenellaceae; genus QANA01. The sequence goes on from CAKTFI010000005.1 coordinate 26,250, forward strand.
GCAGCGCCTTGACCGCGCCGGTCGTGAGCGCAACGAGCAGGATGCAGCGCAGCATCGTCTTGGGGTCGCGGTAGAAGCGGAACAGGCCGTCGGCCTTCATGTGGTCATAGTGCTCCTCGTGGATGAGCATGTGCGTGACGCTGACGCCGAGCGGGATATAGAGGATGGACAGCGCCGCGTCCAGTAGCTTGTAGGGCAAGACAGGCAGCGAGCGGCAACAGGCAAGTATGACCGCCTTTGCAAGGTAGAGCGCGAGGACGATGGAGAACAGCCGCCAGAGATAGGCGCGGTCGCGGTGGTAGATCTCGCGGGCGTGCCGCTTGACCGAAGCAAACAGGGAAAACATAGCGTGATAGACCTTCTTTAGAGAAAAATGGGCGCGGCAAGCTGCCGCGCGGAGAGGGTTGACCGAGCTTACCCGAGGTAGGCCTGCAGCAGGCGGAAGGTGTTTTGTACGCCGTCCACATGGCTGCGCTCATAGCCGTGCGACGCATAGACGCCCGGGCCGATCAGGCCGTGGCGCACATCGTGCCCCGCGCGCAGTGTCACTTCGACATCCGACCCGTAGTAGGGGTATACATCGATCGCATAGTCCACGCCCGCCTCGCGCGCCGCGCGCACAAGCGCGGTCGTAAGTTCATAGTGGTAGGGCCCGCCGGAGTCCTTGGCGCAGATGGACACCTGCCGTTCGGTGCATTGCAGCCCCTTGCCGACGCAGCCCATGTCGACCGAGATCGCCTCGGTGACGCCCGACGGGACGGGGCCCGCCCCGCCGTGGCCAACTTCCTCATATACCGTGAAGTACAGGTACACGCGCCGCGCGGGCACGATGCCGTTTTGCTTCAGGTACCGCGCATAGCCGAGCAGGATGGCGGCGCTTAATTTGTCGTCCAGAAAGCGGCTCTTGATATAGCCGGAGGAGGTGATGACCGAACGCGGGTCGAAGCAGACGACATCGCCCACATCGATGCCGAGCGCGCGGACCTCCGCCGCGGAGGAGACCGGCTCGTCCAGCACGACCTCGCAGTTGTCAAAGCTGCGCAGTGTGTCGCCATACTTGCCGTTGACATGGATGGAGGCGTTTTCCAGCTGGAAGGTGCCCTCATAGGTGTCGGAAAAGCGCGTGTGCACGCGCAGGTTTTCCGCCTCGGCGTTGTTGGCGTTCATGCCGCCGATGGGCGTGACGCGCAGGCGGCCGTCCGCCTTGATCTCGGCGACGATCGCGCCCAGCGTGTCGATGTGCGCCTCCAGCAGCACGGCGTCCTCGCTGTCGCGCCCGCCGAGGTCATAGAGCACGCCGCCCTTTTGCGTGCGCAGGGCAGGGATGCCGAGGTTTTCCGCCTCGGCAAGGAGGTAGTCGGATGCCTCGCGGGTATAGCCCGAGGGGCTGTCGATCGCGAGCAGCGCCAGCGCCTGTTCCAACATGTATTGCAGATCGGTATTCATAGACAGATTCCTTTCGTGAACGCGAAATAAACTATCGTTATCATAGCATATGTAAATATTTCTTGCCATAGGAAGTTGTAACGGTTTACAAACGCGGGTGCGGCTCGTATAATTGAGGCGAATGAAATCATTTTGGAAGAAAGGTTTACTTCTATGGAACAAGTGAATTTGCGGGCAAAATATGACGCGCAGTACGCGAGTGCGCGCGCCAACCTCGGCGCGGTCGTGCTTTTGAGCCTCGTCAATGTCGTGCTCATGGTGCTGGATGCGGGGGTGAGTTTCCTGTTTTCGGCGGTGCTGCCGCAGGTGGCGATCAACTATGGATGGTACCTCGACGCATGGCTCGGCGGGTCGACCTATACCATCATCGCGTATGCGATCTCGGCCCTGTGGATCGGGGCGTTCGCGCTGTGCTACTACCTGTCCAAAAAGCATCCGGGTTGGATGACGGCGGCGCTCGTGCTGTTCTGTCTGGACTGCTTGGTGCTCGTATACTGGATCTATCTCGGGTTCATGATGGAGGATGTGTTGGACATCGTGTTCCATGTGTGGATCCTCTACTATCTGATCCGCGGCGTCGTGGCGGCGCGCAAGTGCAAGACGCTGCCGGAAGCGCCCGTCCCGCCCGCTCCGGGTGCGCCGACGCCAAACATGAACGCAGCCTCCGTGCAGAACGCAGCTCCTGTGCAGCCGGGCATGCAGTTCACCGCGCCGATGCAGAATGCGGCACCCGTGCAGAACGCCGCGCCGGTGCAACCTGTAGAACCCGCGCAGCCGGTCACGCAGCCGGCGGTCGAAGCGAGACCCGTCGAGACCGCACAGCCCGCCGAAACGGCACAGCCGGAGGCAGCGCCTGCCGAAAGCGCCGCGCCGGAACGGGAACCGAACTTCGGCCCGCAGCCGCCGATGGGCCCGGCCTCGATGGAATGAGGAAATAGGCGACGAAAAAACGCCCTCTCCCGCACATGGGGGGCGTTTTTGTTTTTTAGGAGACCTCGATGAAGGCATAGACCGCGTGGCCGTCCGCATAGTTGACATATAGGGTGTAGAGATGGTACCGGCCGTCGCCGCGCAGCGCGATGCGGCCGTTTTGCAGCGGCACCTGTTCGCGCTGTTCCGGGCTGCCGACCGGCCAGCGGACGACGGTGCAGGAAAGCGCCTGCTCGGACAGGCTGAGCGCGAGTGAGCCGTTCGAATGCGAGGCGGAGACCTGCGGCAGCGCCTTCACGTCAAGCTGCGGCAGGGAGGTATCGAGCGGGGTAGCGCCCGTGGGGGCGGAGGTGGAAAGCGCGGCGAAGAACAGCCGGGCATAGCCCTGGTATTCGACCTGTAACCCGAGCGGGTGCGATTCCGCAAAGGAAACGGGAGTGCTCGGGGCGGCGGGACGCCGGGCACAGCCGGGCGCGGCCAACAGGCAGAACAACAGTGAGATGAGAAACGAAAAAATACGCCTGCGCATGAATGAAACTCCTGGAAATGGGACTAGGCTTCGAAGTGCCTTTATTGTATAATAAACAGGAGAGAAATTTCAATCCAAAAGAAGGGGATACGATGGAAAAAAAGGAAGTTGTCATCGCTGGGGCGGGTAAGATCGGCCGAGGATACCTGGCAGAGCTATTTCGGGAAGGCGGGTATCACCTGACATTTCTGGTGCATAACCCGGAAGTGACGCATGAACTCAACCGGCGCGGGAGCTATCTGATCTTCCGCGGGAGCAAGGACGAGCAGAGCGTGGAGGAAGTGAAGATCGATCACTATACGGCATTGTGTACGGATACGCAGCAGGAGGAATGCGTGGCGGCGATGTGCCGGACAAAGTATGTGATGCTGCCGGTCTATCCGGCGGCGTGCGCCGACCTCGGAAGATTGCTGGCGCAGGCCATCAACCGCCGGGCACGGGAGGGCGCGGGGGTGCTCGACATCTACCTGTGCGTCAACTTTTTGCAGGCGACCAAGCTGCTGCGCGCCTGCATCGAACCGCACCTGGAACCGGCGGCAGAGGCATACTACCGCGAAAAGGTGGGCGTCATCGAAACGCTGGTCGGGCGGCTGTGCGTGGAACCGACGGCGGAAATGAAAGCGCGCGACCCCCTGTCCATCTCGGCCGGGTATGGATCGGCGCTTCGGGCGGACGCCGACGCCGTGAAGGGCGAGGTGCCCCCGGGCGTGCGCATCGAGCTTCAGGATCGCCTGCCTGCGCGCTTTACCTATAAGATCTGGACGACCAACATGCGGCATTTTGCGCTGTCGCTGTATGGCGACTACCTCGGTTACACCTATGTCCGCGAGGCGGCGGTGGACCCGTATGTGCAGAAGTGCGTGCGCGAACAGGCATACGACGAGGCGGTGCTCGGCGTGGCGGCGGCATACGGCCTCTCGGCCGAGGAGGTGCGCCGCGACTTCGGCGGAGATCCTTGGCCGACCTGGGCAAATCCGGCTTCGAACGACGGCTTTGCCCGCGTGGTGGCGGATATGCGGCGCAAGCTGTCCCGCGACGACCGGGTCATCGGCCCGGCGATGGCCTGCCTGGAGAGCGGGCATATCCCCTTCTTTTTGGCGAGCGTCGCCGCCCTGGCCATGATCTATGACAACGAGGAGGATGCCTCTTGCCGCGAGCTGCACGAGGTGCTGGAGCGGGAAGGCGTGTTCGGCGTGCTGCGCGAATTTTCCGGGCTGAACGAAGAGGTTCCGCGGGAACGGCAGCTCATGGAGCTCATCCAGGCGCAGTACATTTCCCTGCTGTACAGACCGAAGCAGGCATAAGTGCAGCATAAAGCTGCATACAAGACATCGGAGGCTTCCGGTGTCTTTTTTTGTGCTGAGGGAGACCGTAGCCGCTAGACAAATTTTCCAGCATCCCTTGCACGGATGTGAAATTCCCGCTACAATAGAGAAGAGATTGGAAAGAATGCCAAAGGAGGAAGAGGAACAATGGCAAACAAACAAGTGGTCTTGATCGGCGCGGGCAAGATCGGCCGGGGATATATGGCCGACCTATTTTCGCGCGCGGGGTACGCGCTTACCTTTTTGGAGTATTCCCCGGAGCTGGTGGAAAAGCTGAACGAACAGGGCAGCTACACCGTTTTTATGCTCTCGCGGCAGACGGGTGAGCACAGCAAGTTCCGCATCGGCGGGTACCGGGCATTTTGCACGCAGACGCAGTATGAACAGTGCCTGGAGGCGCTGGCCGAGACAAACTATGCAACGGTGCATGTATACCCCGGCGCGTGCGAGTCCATCGGGCATATGCTGGGCGACGCCATCCGCCTGCGGCGGGAGCGTGGCAACGAGCAGCCGCTCGACATCCTGACTTGTGTGAATTTCCAGGCTCCGGCCGAGATTTTGCGCGGCTATGCGCTGGAACGCCTTCCCTCGGCGGAGGATAAAGCCTTTTTGGAGGCGCATGTGGGGTTTGTGGAAACGCTCATCTTCCGCAACGGGGGTATTCCGACGCCTGAGATGCTGGCGGAGGACCCGCTCTGCGTGTCCGTGTCGGACAATACGCACTGGCCGGTGGATCGGGATGCCTTCCGGGGGCAGCCGCCGGAGGGGATCGAGATGGACTTGCAGGACAACTTTGCCGCGCGGCTGTGCTATAAGGTCTGGGCGGGCAACATGACCCACTGCGGGCAGGCCTTCTATGGACGGATGTACGGCTATACCTATGCCTATGAGGCGGCACTGAACCCGTATATCTTCAAAAACAACGCGCTCGCCAAGCGGGAGGCGTCCTTTGGCATCTGCACGGAATACCACGCGCCGCAGGAGCTGTTGGATAGCAGTCTAACTTCCAAGCCCAAGCGCTTTGACCCGGCGGCGGTCAACACCGAGGAAAAGGACACCCTAAACCGCATCGGGGCAGACCCGATCCGCAAGCTGCGGCGCAACGACCGCTTTATTGGCCCGGCGATCCTGGCGATGAAGCATGGGCGGCTACCCTATTTCCTGGCGCGCGGCGCGGCGGCGGGGTTCTATTTTACGAATCCGGACGACGCGGCGGCGGTGGAGATCCAGGCGTTTGTGCGGGAGCACGGCATCGAGGCGGCAGTGGAAAAGTATTGCCAGCTCGACCTCTCGGATGAGAAGGAGAATCTGCTGTACCAGCTGATCGTAGCCAACTATTACGACCTAAGCCAGCAGGATCCGATGGATCTGCCGTATATGCAGTGAAAACAACCTGTGGCGGGCGCGGCTCGCCACAGGTTTTTTTGTGGAAAAAACGGTTTGTCCGCGCGCAGTGCGGGCGACAATAAAGATAGAGGAGGGGCGCGATGAGCTTACTCAAATTGGATTACTGCGGAAAGAAGTTTTCGCGGGGCAATACGGTCATCGGGGCGGTGCAGCCGACGGCGGCGGCCTTTGACGAGGGCGTGCATGTAATCTATGGCAAGGGCGGTGCGGGCAAATCCACGCTGCTGCACATGATGGCGGGGATGGAGCCGCCGAGCGATGGAAAGGTCTATTTCGACGGAGCGTCCGTATACGATGACCTCGACCTGCCGGGACTGTACCGCAGGGATTTTGCGTTCCTGTACGCGGAGGACAACCTTGTCCCGGAATTCAATGTGCGCGACAACATCCGCCTGCCCTTGCAATTCCAACACGAAAAGGGGGACGGCGACCTTTCAAAACTTACGGAGGAATTGCACCTTTCGGGCATGCTCACCATGCGCCCGCAGTCGCTTTCGGAGGAGCAGCAGCTGCGCGTCGCGATTGCGATGGCGCTCATCCGGCGGCCGCGCATCGTGTTTGCAGACGACATCACGGCGCACCTGCACACGGACGAAGCGGCGGCGGTGGCCGAGGTGCTCGTGCGGCTGTGCCGCGCGGCGGGGGTGATGCTCGTCTGGGCGACGGCGGACGAGGCGATGACCGCCTATGCCGACCGGGTATACACCATGACAGACGGCCGCCTTGCGCCGCGCGCATAAGGCAGGAGGAGGGGATATGCTCTATAAAGCCTTTTGCCTGTGGCGGTCGCACCGGGGGCGTGTGCTGGCGGCGGCCCTCATGCTGAGCCTGGCGCTGTGCCTTGCAGGGGTGCTGCCGGCCATGTTTACCAATATCGACGAGTATATGCTGGAACAGGACGCGGAAACCTACGGTTTCTTCCACGGTATCTTTTACGAGGTTGCGCCGGAGGAGGCGGAAAAGCTCGCGGACAACCTGTTCGTCGACCGGATCGGTTGGATCCGCGACGGCGGCGAAGCAGAAGTCCGGGGGACGGACGGGAGTGCGCGCGTGGGCGCGATGGACGCGGAGGCGGTCTCGCTTTCGCGCCTTGTTCCGACGGAGGGGAGATTGCCCGCGGCGGCGGGGGAGGCCGCGCTCGAGGAGGCCTGGCGCGACCGGTTCGACCCGGCCCTAGAGGTGGGCGACCGCATCACGGTAAAGCTCCCCACAGGGGAAGTGAGCCTCATCGTCACCGGCTTTGTGCCGGATTACCGGGAAGCCTGGCTGGGCTATGAGGCCGGGACCTCGGCGGACAGGCTCCCGTCCGTGCTGCTTTCGGAGGCGGACGCGGAAGCGCTCTGCCCTACGCGGCACGCGATGGTGTGCGTGACGCAGTTTAACAAGCAGGAAAACCCGGAGACCGCGTTCAAGGGCGTGGCCGGCACGATCGGCAAGAACGCCTATAGCTATTTTCTTAACCGCAATGTGTACCAGAACCGGGGATATAACAAGATCTTCGGGCTCATGCAGCGCATTTTGCTCATCCTGCCGCCGGTGATCGCCGTGGCGGCGGCGATGTATTTCGCGCTGCGGCCGCTCGCGCGGCGGTTCTATGACGCGGCGAACCGGCTGTATGCCTTGGGCGCGCCGCACGGGTATGTGCTGCGTTTGGAGGCGGCCTACTTCCTCCCAATCTTCCTTGTAAGCCTGCTTCTCGGCCAGGCGCTCTCCGAAGGCGTGTTCGCGCTGTGCCGGGCGTGGAGCGGCCTGCCGTGGCGGCCGTTTGGGGGGCTGTTCGTCGCGGTGCTCGTGGCGGCGACGGGGCTCATCGTGATCGCCGTATACACGAAAAAGCATATCCTGCCGCTTGCGGAGGCGACCTATACCGAACGGCGGGCGGGCAAGATCGTGGTCAGCCTGGACAGCCGTGCGGGCTTTGCATGGCACTTCGCCAAGCGGCGAAAGTACAGCAACCGCAGCCCGGTCTTTTGGGCGTCGGTTGCGACGGCGCTCGTGTTCGTCACGCTGCTGTGCGGGTTTATGGAGCTCGACAAGGGCAATTACCGATTGAACCGGCAGACGGATGCGCAGCAGATTGCGGCCTCCATCGAGACGGGCAAGGGGAAATATACCTATCGATACGGCAAGTATTCCATTTGGACGGGTGAACTGCCGGACGCGGCAGCGGTGGAGGCGCTGGAAAGCCTGCCCGGCGTGGCGCGGGTGCAAAAAGTATATGGCGGGCAGATCGCCTGCCTGATCTTCCCGGAGGGGTATAGCCCGTATGCGCAGCAGCTGGAACGCACAGACAACATCCCCGGCAGCGCCAGCACGGAGGGGATCGAGGTGCTCCCCCGCCGGCAGGAGGCGACGCAGCGGGGGTATACAGTCTGGGTGCTCGGAAAAGAGGACCGGGCGGCGCTTTTCGCGCAATACCCCGATTTCGACCCCGCCTGGTTCGAAAAGGGAAGCGGCGTGCTGCTCTGCCCGCCTCTTTCGGACGCGGTGGAGGAAGGCAAGGTGCACGAAAACGACCTGTTTTCCGCGGGCGACACGCTGCGGTTCGGGATGCTGTCCTTCACCGTCCCGGCGGCGGAAGCGGGCGACCGGCGGGATGTGTTCGCCTATCACGAACAAACCGTCACGGCAGCGGCCGTGCTCTCGCGCGAGGTCTGGCTCGACCTCGGAGAGACCGTGCTGGATTCGGGCGTCAACCCGGGCGTGACGCTTATAGTGTCCGAGGAAACGGCGGCGGGACTGGACTTCGCAAACGAGGTGCGCGGCTTCACGGTGTACATGCGCCCGGATTGCACCGCGGCGGAATTGGACAGCGCGAAGGCGGCGGCGGACAGTGCCGTAGAGGGATTGTACGGCGCACAGGTGCGCGTCGGCCGAGCGCAGAGTGCGACCAAGCAGATCGTCCGCGCGGTGGTGTGCTTTGCGGCGTGGACGGCGCTTTTGGGGGCGGCGGCGCTGCTGCTTGCGTGCTGGGCGCAGGTATATCAGAATTCGATGGACACCTATACGCGCACCTTCGGGCGGTTATTCTACCTGGGCATGGATGGCCGGACGGCCTTTCGGAGCCTCGTGTACGAGGGCGTGCTGTACTGGAAGCGCACGATCACGCTGCTGCTCCCCGTGATGGCCTTTGGCGAGACCTACTATGTCGGCAATGTGTACGAATACGGCTTTGATCAGCTCTTCCGCATGCTGGCGGAGGCGGTGCTCCGGGCGGCGCGGGACGCGGGGCTGTATACGGCGGTGTGCGTACCGCTCATCCTGATTGCGGCGGCGGTGTTCGGGCGCGGGCTGGAACAGCGCGCAAAGCGGCGGGCACTGGCCGGCCGGCGGTGATATTTCGGGGAGGAAACGAAGATGAAGGAGCTGGATTTGCAGGAGATTCGCGGGCGCATCGACGCGCTGGACGCGAGATTGGTGGAGCTTTTGTGCGAGCGCATGCAGCTCTCGGCAGAGGTGGCGGAATACAAGCGGCAAAAGGGCATGGCGGTGCTCGACCGCGCGCGGGAGGAGGCGATCCTGGATGCGCGCGCGGCGCAGGCGGGCGAGGCGCTGGGGCCGTACATCCGCGGGGTGTATGAACGGGTGTTCGAGATGAGCCGGGGATACCAAACCGCCCTCCTGGAACGCGCGGAGAAGTGAAAAAACCGGTGGAAAGGGCGGTCGTTCGGCCGCCCTTTTTGCGTGTCCGGGAAAGCGCGGGCAAAAAATTGCTTGTCAGGCGGTGGGGCGGCTTTTATAATGAAATAGAGGGATTTGAATTTTTCGAAGGGAGAAGGGGGTTTATGGACACACAAAAAAAGGAAATCGCGCTCATCGGCGCGGGCAAGATCGGCAAGGGGTACACCGCCGACCTGTTTAGCGAGGCAGGGTATCACCTGATTTTCCTCTGCCATTCGCTCCGGCAGGCCGAGGCCATGCGCGCTCAGGGCAGCTATACGATTTTCAAATATCGAAACGGGCAGGAGGCGCCGGAGGAATACCAGATTTCGGATTTCGAGGCGTACAGCACGGCGGCGGAATATGAGCAGTGTCTCGCCGTGCTGGCGCGCGTGCGCTATGCGACGGTGCATGTCTATCCCGGGGCATTCCAGGCGATCGGGCACATGGTGGGCGACGCGATCCGCCGCCGGGTTGCAGAGGGGAACGCGGACACGCTCGACCTCATGCTCTGCCTCAACTACATCGACGCCGACCGCATTTTGAAGAGATATATTGAGGAACGGTTGGAAACCGAGGAAGAACGGCGCTATTTCGCGGAAAAGGTGGGCGTCGGCATGGCATTGACCTTCCGGTGGGGTGCGGAACCGCAGCCCTGGATGCTGCAGAAGGATCCGCTTTGCGCTTGCGTGGCGGAATCGCCCGACCTCCCGGTCGACGCAGAGGCCTTCCGTGGGCCAGTGCCGCCCGGGGCCGCGCTGCGCCCGCTCACCAAGATGGGCGAACGGTTGGCGTATAAGCTGTGGGGCGGCAATGTGACCTCGGCCATCCTTGCGAACCTGTCCATGCAGCGGGGCTATACCTATACGGGCGAGGGGTCGCAAAATGACGAGATCTACCTCGCGTCCGTGCTCGGGACGCGCGAGGCGGAATTTGGTTTCGATCAGGTGTATAATCTGACGCCGGCGGAAAAGGCGGAAAATGTGAGAGGCCGTAACCATGGAGAACGTCCGCGTGAGCAGGTGCGGCAGGAGCAGGGCTATCAGGGGGTGGACCCGGTGACGCGCGTGGGAGCAGACCCGGCGCGCAAGCTGGCGCGGAAGGACCGGCTGGTCGGCCCGGCCATCGCCTGCATGCGGGCGGGGCGGATCCCCTTCTTCCTTGCAAAAGCGGCGGCGGCGGGGTTCTATTTCAAAAACCCGGCGGATGCCTCGGCCTGCGAGATCCAGGACTACATCGCCCGGCGCGGCATCGAGGCGGCGGTGGAAACATATTGTGAGCTCGACCTCACTGACCCGGCGGAGCAGGCGCTGTATCAGCTCATCCTGGCGCATTATTACGACATGAGCGGGGAAGACCCGATCACGCTCCCCTATTTCAAGCAATAAACGATGAACATGAAGGCGGCCCGCGGGCCGCCTTTTTGCGTGCGGGAGGAGAGGAGGGCCGCCGCGATGCAGGTCGCCTCTTTTCGTGAAAGGCAGGCAAGCCTCCCCGGCCCGGGAAAGAATCCGGCGGGAGGCATTTCCAATCTTGCAAAAGTGTGTTAAAATAACATTCTGTATAGGTATCTCGCCCCACGGGGCACAGGAGGCACGGATGGAAGCAAACAAAACCCCGAACAAGCACGCGCACGCCTGGGTTTGGCAGATTCTGCTCGCGTTGGCGGCGTATCTGGCGCTGTTTTTGCTCACGCGGTATACGGTCGTCACGGCGGCGTTTTTAGCGGTGCCCTGCATCTTTGTGGGGGCGCGCTGGGGCGTGTGGGCCGGGGCGGCGTTCTATGTGTGCGCGGGCGCGCTGGGCTTTTTGCTGGACGAACCGCTGGCCCTCGGTGCGGCGGCGGTGTTTTTGATTCCGACGGCGGCCGGGTGGTACCTCCTTTCGCGTCCGCGCGGCGGGTGGGAAAGCCTTCTTTGGAGCTTTGTGGCGTTGCTCCTTCCGCTGGGCGCGGGGGCGATCCTTCTGAACCGCTGGGCCGACGGCGATGTGGCGGGGCGGATCGTGGAAGTGCTGCTTGCCCGCGCGCAGGGCGACCCGGGCGTGGCGGCGGGACTGTTCAGTATGTTGCTATCGCGGGACATGGCGTCCGGCGCGCTCACCATGCAGCAGGCGCAGGAGCTCATCTTTTCCGCGGACATCGGGAAATACCTCGCGGACGCGGCGAGCGTGGCCAGCCTTCGGCAGATGCTGGAGGCGTCGATCCCCGTGCTGGCTGCCGGGTGCTTGGCCTATGGGGCGGCGGCGAATTTCCTGCTGCCGCGCCTGTGGGTGCAGAAGGTGGGCGGAAAAGTCGGCAAACTGCCGCCGGTGGAGGGCTGGCGCATGCCGAAGGTGGACGGATACTGCCTTGCGGGCGCGCTGGCGCTGGGGTACCTGTTGCTGCTTGCGGGGGGTGAGGCCTATGCCGCGGTGGGGCGGATGCTCGTGGGGATCCTGGGTGCGGTCTTCCGGGGCGTGGGCATCTGCGTGGCGGCCTATTTCCTGCTCGTGCGGGTGCGGTCGCGCGCGGGGCGGGTGGCCATCGCGGCGGGGCTGTCCTTGCTTGCGCCGGGGCTGTTTACGGCGATTGGTGTGGCCGAGCAATTGTTCGGCATCCGCAAGCGGTTTGTGATCATCAAGAAAAAACCATGAAGAAAGGGAAACGGATATGAAAGTAATTTTGTTGAGCGATGTCAAGGGACAGGGCAAAAAGGGAGAGATCGTGAATGTGAGCGACGGCTATGCGCGCAACTTCCTCTTCCCGCGCAATCTGGCGCAGGAAGCGAACGCGCAGAATCTGAACAGCGCGCAGGTGCGGCAGGACGCGGCGGCGCATAAGAAGGCGGTGGAGAAAAAGAACGCCGAGGAATTGGCGGCGCAGCTCGCCGACCGCGGCGTGACCATCCAGGCCAAGTGCGGCAGCACGGGCCGCCTGTTCGGCGCAATCACGAATGCCGAGATCGCGGAGGCGCTTTCGGCGCAGACCGGGCTGGACATCGACAAGAAGAAGGTGGTGCTGCAAAACCCGATTAAGGAGCTTGGCACCTATACCGTGACGCTCAAGCTGTATGCGGGCGTGCAGACCAACATCCGCCTGACCGTACAGGAATAACGCGCCCGAGCGCAGAAGAAAGGGGGCAGGAACATGCCGGAGCAAATAAATCGGATCCCGCCCTCCAGCATGGAGGCGGAGCAGTCGGTGCTGGGCGCGATGCTGCTTTCCGAAAACTGCGTGCTGGCGGCGGCGGAAAAGCTCAAGGAGGAGGACTTCTATTCCAAGGCGCATCGGCGCATCTGGCGGGCGATGGCCGATCTGGCCGCGCTCAACAAGCCGGTCGACCTCGTGACGGTGTCCGAACGCATGGGCGAGGGCGAGCCGCTGTCGGCGGAGGAGATCACCTATCTTTCCGACCTGACGGAGGCGGTGCCATCGCTTCGCAACATCGACCACTATATCGACATCATCCGTGAAAAGAGCCGCCTGCGCCGATTGATCGCCGCGGCGGCGGAGATCGCGGATATGGGGTATAAATCGGACGCCCCGGCCGCGGACATTTTGAACGCGGCGTCGGACAAGATCTATAAGATCGCTGAGGACAACGCCGACCGCAGCCTGACGCACCTGCGGGTGGCGCTGCTCGAAGGGTATGAGAGCATCAGCAAGGCCGCCAAGTCCAAGGACGGCCTCATGGGCGTGGGCACGGGCTTTCCGCTCATGGACAAGAAGCTGTCCGGCTTTCAGCCTTCGCAGCTCATTGTCGTGGCGGGCCGCCCGGGCATGGGCAAGACGAGCTTTGCGCTCAACATCGCCGAGCATGTCGCCGTGCGCGAGAACAAGCCGGTCGCAATCTTCTCGCTCGAAATGAGCCGCGAACAATTGGGCCTCCGCCTATTGTGCTCGGGGGCGAAAGTGGATTCACAGAACGCGCGCACGGGCAACCTCAATGAGCAGGATTTTTACGCGCTGGCCGACGCGATGGCGCCGCTCGAGGGCGCGCCCATCTATATCGACGACACGGCCATCATCGGCCCGGGCGAGATGATGGCCAAGATCCGCCGGCTCAAGAGCCAGGTGGGCGACATCGGGCTCGTGGTCATTGACTATTTGCAGCTCATGTCCGCGGGCGGCCGGACGGAAAACCGGCAGCAGGAGATCTCCAACATCACGCGGTCGCTTAAAGTGGCGGCGAAGGAGCTTGGCGTGCCCATTTTGTTGCTTTCGCAGCTGTCGCGTGCGACGGAGCGGCGCGAGAACAAGCGCCCGATGCTTTCCGACCTGCGCGAATCCGGCGCGATCGAGCAGGACGCCGATGTCGTGCTGTTCCTGCACCGCGAGGACTACTACGCCGAGGAGGGCGCGGAGCCGGGGCGGAGCAGCATCATCATCGCCAAGCAGCGTTCTGGCCCGACGGGGACGATCGATGTCATCTGGCGCGGCGAGCAGACCAAGTATATGGAAGTGGACTTCCGCGAGGAAGGAGCGTAAGAGCGAACACGCATGATTACCTATAAAGTGCCGGGCGATATGGACAGGGTCACGGTGGAGGCATTCCTAAAAAGCCGCCTGCCCGCGCGGGAGGCGGAGCGCCTGCTTTCCGAGGGCAAGGTGCGCATGCTGCCGTTCTTTCGGGCGGTGGATCGCTTTGCGCCGCTTGCGCGGGGCAGCCGCGTGGCGCTGTTGACTGACCGGGCGGCGGAGGCGTTTTTCCGCCCGCTCGAGATCGCCTATGAGGACGAGGAATTTCTCGTCGTGAATAAGCCGCAGGGTATGCTCTGCATCGAGGAGGGCGCGCAGGGGCGCAACCTGTACCGCATGGCGGCGGAGCATATGAAAAACGAGGGCGAATACGATGTGAGGAGCCTGCATGTGCCCTATGTGTGCAATGTGCTGCCGCGGGAGATGGGCGGGCTTGTCATCGTGGCCAAGGAGCAATTCCTGTTCGAGCAGATGCTGGCCGCGCTCAAGGAGCGGCGCATCAAGCGGGTGTACCGCGCGATCGTGACGGGGGAGACCCAGGACGAGGCGCTGCTGTACGGCTTTTTAGAGCCGGGGCGCGGCCTCGCGCGGGCGGCGTTGCAGGAGCAGAGCAATCGCAACACCCGCCCGGCGGCGCTCCGGTACCGGCGGGTCGAGACGCGGGGCGAGCTTTCCTTGATCGAGATCGAGCCGATGAGCTTCCTAAAGCAGCAGATCCCCCTGCAATTGGCGGCGGCAGGGCTGCCGATCCTGGGCGACGGGCAGTATGGCAGCCGCGCCGCAAATCGCCGGTTCGGCATCGACCGTCCGGCCGTCTGGGCGAGCCGCATCGTGTTTGAGACAGGGCGGAGCAACCCGATGGAATACCTGAATGGCAAGGAGATCTGCGCCTCGACCGCGCAGATGCCGGGGATTGGGTATTTCACCGACCGCGCGGCGGAAGCGGTGCGGCGGGTGGAGCCGCTCAACAAAAAGCAGCTTTCACAGGCGGCGCGCCTCCTTTCCGAGGCGGCAAAGGCGGCGGAAGGCAGGCCCGCGGCCGCGTTTTTGGATGCCCTGAAACCGGGCGCGCTGCGGCGGCAGGCGGAGGAGGGCAGTCTGCGCCTGTTCGGGTGCTTTGGGCCCGAGGGGCTGGAGGGCGTGCTCGGCCTGTCGGCAGAGGGCGTGATCTGCCTGTGCTGTGTGCGCGAGGCGGCGCGGGGCAAGGGCGCCGGCCGGGCAATGCTCGATTTCGCGGCGGGGCAGGCCGGTGGCGGGGCGCTCACCGCCTATGCCGCG
Source organism: uncultured Christensenellaceae bacterium (assembly GCA_934555865.1). GTDB lineage: Bacteria > Bacillota > Clostridia > Christensenellales > Christensenellaceae > QANA01. Next base: position 41,284 of record CAKTFI010000005.1, read on the forward strand.
CCGGGCACGGAGGCCTTCTTTGCGCAGGCGGGCTTTGCCGCGGCGGGCGAGGAGACCTGGCTGGGCACGGCCTGGCGCGTGGTGCGGCGCGAGGCTGTAGCGGCGAAGTGAGGATTGCCCGGGCAATGCCGCTAGGGCAGGCCGCTTTGGGGGACGGGAACATCCGCCCGGAAGAGAGAAAGGGGCAGGAAACTTCCCGCTTGGCTAAGCGCACCAAAAATCCACACCGACAGCAAAAACAGAAAGCACAACAAAACCCCGCGCGGACGGCCGCGACGGGGTTTTTTGTGTGCATGCATTTGCGGGGAGGTTCTTAGGAGGCGGAGTATTCCGAAAGCCCCCAGGTGTCGCGCAATTCAGCCAGCTTGCCGCTGGCGCGCAGGCGGGAGAGCGAGGTGTTGATGAGCGCGGTGACATCGGCGTTGTCGCTCCATAACAGGAAGCGGTAGGAGGCGAAGCCGACCGGTTCCTCGATGCGGCGCAGCTCCGCAAAGGATTCCAGCTTATAGCGCGGGGCAATGAGCGCGGCGCAGTCCCCGCGGGACAGGGACGCGATCCCGTCCGGGTAGGAGGAGCAGAGGTGCAGGTCGACCGCGATCTCCAGCTTTTTGAACATGGAGGCGACAGCGGACTTGGTGATGTCCGAGCTCAATACACGCACGCGCTGATTGGTGAGCGCCCACAGGCTGTCGGCCGTGCTCTCCGCCGGGCAGAAGGCATACACGCTGTCCGTGAAATAGGCGTTGGACAGCGACAGCCCCTGCGTCTTGAGCGGGCCGCTCACATACATGCCGAGCGCGATGTGGATCTGCCCGGTTTTGAGGAGGTAGGACGCCTCCTGCGAGGAGATGGCGCGAAAACTCACCGCCTTCTCTGGGTATAGGTCGGAAAGCACGGCGGCGGCGACATCGCGTTCAAAGCCGGTCACTTCGCCCGCGTCGTCCACGGCGGCAAAGGCGCTCGGCGCGGCGATGCCCACGACGATCTCACTGAGGTCGGCAAAGGAGGCGGTCCCGGCCGAGGGCTTGCGGCGGGCGCGCAAAAAGACGACCCCGCCCACGACGAGCAGGACCGCCGCCAGGCAGAGCAGGACGCGGCGCAGCGTCAGTGCTTTTTTTAGCCTTTGCAGCAGCGGCCGGTGTTTTTTCCAGTAATATTGAAGCTTGAAAGGGAGCATGCGACTTCTCCTGTGTCCATTTACCAAGGGATGCCTCTATTATAGCGGAGGGCGGCGCGGGGAAATGCAAAAAATATGTTACATTTCCGGGGGGGTCGCCCAGACGAGCGAGCGGGGTGTGTTTTGCAAGACGGCGCAGAACTGCCCGGCAAAGCGCGGACGCGCGGTCTCGGCGGCGTCCTTGTCCGGATACACGCCGATGCACACGCTTCCGCTGCCCGTCATAAACGCGCCGAGGCAGGCCGGGTCCTCCCGCAGGCGGGCCAGCGTCGCGGGGATCGCGGGACAGAGCGCGGCACAGGCGTCCGTGAGCGCGTTGGCCGTGTGGGCGAGGAAGGCTTCCCCGTCGCCCCGAGCGAGCGCGGCGAGCACCGCGTCCACATCGCCATGCGCGCCGCCCACCCGGTCATAGGCCGCATAGGCCTGCCCCGCAGTCACAAAGCCGTCCGCCCGCACGGCGAGGTAGGCCGGGGAAAAGGCATTGGGCACGGGCGAGAGTTCTTCCCCGCGCCCGCGGCAGCGCATGCAGCCGCCATGCAGCAGGAAGCTGACATCCGACCCGATCTCTGCGCCGAGGCGGGAGAGCGCCTCTGGCGAAAAGGGGCGGGAAAACAGCTCGTTTAGCGCGAAGAGCAGCCCGGCGGCGTCGGCGCTGCTCCCCCCCATGCCAGAGGCAAAGGGGATGCCCTTTTGGATGCGCGCGTGGATGCCGCCCGCAAGGCCGCTTTTTGCGAAAAAGAGCCGGGCTGCAAGGAAGGCGGTGTTTTGCTCCTGTGCGACGCCGGGGCAGTCGATGCGGATGTCCGGCGCGGGGCGCAGAAAAAGCGTGTCGTACAGGTCGACGCTCTGCATCAGCGTGTCGACCGCGTGAAAGCCGCCGGGAAGGCCGCCCGTGATGTCCAAAAACAGGTTGATCTTGGCGGAGGCTTGGAGAATGTATTCCATATGCGAATTCCGATCTGTGAAAGTTGCCCCGGCAAGCCGCAGCAGGACTATTATAGCATAATTTCGGCAAAAGATTTGTAAAAGTGCGCGGGTATGGTAAAATAGAGGGAAATCAGGACGGCCCGGCGGGCAGAGCGGAGAAGAGAAATGTTTGTGGCAAGCGGCATGCAGGATTATCAATTGTACGACACCGGCGAGGGGATGAAGCTGGAGAGCTGGGCGGGCATCTGGCTTTCGAGGCCGGATCCGCAGGCGATCTGGAAAAAGCAATTTCCCGGGAAATGGGAAAAGGCAGCGGCCGTGTATCGCCGCAGCAGCGCGGGCGGCGGACACTGGGAATATAAAAGAAAGCTCCCCGAGCGGTGGGAGGTGGAGATCGGCGGGCTGCGGTTCTATGTGCGTCCGACGGGGTTCAAGCACACGGGGCTGTTTCCCGAGCAGTCTTGCAACTGGGCGTTTATCCGCGAGCACACCGCCCCGGGCGACCGGGTGCTCAACCTGTTTGCCTATACCGGCGGGGCGACCCTGGCTGCTGCGGCGGCGGGCGCGGAAGTGGCGCATGTGGACGCGGCCAAGGGCATGGTCGCCTGGGCGCGGGAAAACGCGGCGCTTTCGGGGCTATCTGACCGGCCGATCCGCTATATCGTGGACGACTGCCTAAAGTTCGTAAAGCGCGAACAGCGGCGCGGTCGGCAGTATGAGGGGATCATCATGGATCCGCCGAGCTATGGCCGCGGCAGCGGCGGCGAGGTGTGGAAGCTCGAGGATTCGATCGCCGAATTGGTGGAGGAGAGCGCGAAGCTTCTAAGCCCGCGGGCGAAGTTCTTCCTCTTGAGCTCATACACGACGGGGCTGTCGGCGGTCGTGACGGGCAATTTGCTGGAACAGTATGTCCGAAGCCACCTGGGCGGGCACATCGAGGCGGATACGCTGGCCATCCCGGTGGAGCAGAGCCGCCTGTACCTGCCCTGCGGGACGACGGCGCGCTGGATGCGCGAGGAAGCCTGAATGCGCATCCTGTTTGAGGACAACCATGTGCTCGTCGCGGTGAAGCCGCCGATGGTCCCGACGCAGGCGGACGCCTCGGGCGACGCGGACATGCTGAGCATGGTGCGCGAATATCTGCGCGAGACCTATCACAAGCCGGGCAATGTGTATGTCGGGCTGCTCCACCGCCTGGACCGCCCGGTGGGCGGCGTGATGGTGTTTGCCAAGACCTCCAAGGCGGCGTCGCGGCTGAGCCGGCAGATCCGCGAGGGCGGGATGCAAAAAGAGTACCTCGCCGTCGTGCACGGGCTGCCCCCGGCGGAGGGGCGGATGGAGGACTTCCTCTTAAAAGATGGCACGAAAAATAGGGTCAAGGTCGTGCGCGAAGGCACGCCCGGGGCGAAGCGGGCGGCGCTGTCCTTCCGGCGGGAGGCGGCGCGGCGGGACAGGAGCCTGGTGCGCGTCTTTTTGGAGACCGGGCGGCCGCATCAGATCCGCGTGCAGTTTGCCTCACGCGGATACCCCCTGCTTGGCGACATGCGCTATGGGCGCGGGGAAGGGGGCGGCATCGCGCTCTATTCGGCGGGGATCGGCTTTGCACACCCGGTGAGCGGCGAACGCCTGTTTTTCGCCTCCCGGCCCCGCGGCGGCTTCTTTCGGGAATTTTTGGAAAACGCGCCCGAAACGGGAAGCCTGTTTTTATAAAAATCCTCGAAAATTTCGCAAGAAATTGTTTGAAAAGCGAAAACAATGTGATATAGTAATTGTAGGGGTTGTTAGGGAAATAAAGGTAGTAATATTCCGAAATTTGGAATGGGTTTACCTCGAACGACCTAAAAAAGAATGGAGGTAGTTTTTAATGAAAGTTAAAAATATTAAAGAACCCAAGAAGTTTTTTGAAGTGCTGAACAGCTGCAAAGGGACGATCGAGCTTATCACTTCCGAGGGCGACCGGTTGAACCTCAAGTCCAAGCTGAGCCAGTACATCGCGCTTACGCAGATGTTCAAGGATGCGCAGATCGGCGAGATCGAGATCATCGTATCCGAACCGGAAGACATGAGCAAGATCATCGACTTCCTCGTAAGAGGCTGAACCCTGGTTTGGCATGGGCCGCGTTTGCGGCCTTTTTTTTATGCTTTTTTTGCCCCCCGGGGCTATGGTACAATAAAGAAAACGAAAGGAGCGGCGTATGCAGATCTTCTATAGCGCCCTGCCCGCGGCGGTGCAGGCGGCGTTTTATGCCCGGGTGCGGCGGGTACTCTCCCACGGGGGGCAGGCGATCGTGATCGTCCCCGCGCAGGCGAGCTTTCTGACCGAACGCGGGATTTTGGACAAGCTCGGCCTTGACGGGTTTTTGGACCTCGAGGTGCTGAGCTTTGAAAAACTCACCGAGCGCGTGGCGGCGCTCTCCGGCGGGCGCGCGGTGCAGACGCTGGACGCCTCCGGCTTTGCCATGCTTGCGAAATTGGCGCTGGCAGGGTGCGCGGAGGAGCTGTTGGTGCTGGACAGCCGCGACCCGTCCTTGCACATGCGCGCGGCGGAACTCATCGCGTCGCTCAAGAACGAGGGCATCGCGCCAGAGGAGCTGGACCGCCTGGCGGACGAGGCGGCGGGCGGCATGCAGAAAAAACTGCGCGACATCGCATTGGTATACCGGCGGATGCAGGCGCTCGCCGGGGAGGATCTCTCCGACAGCCGGGACATGGAGCGCGCGGTGCAGGCGGAATTTGCCTCGACGCCCCTCGTGACCCGGCGCGAGGTGCTGGTGTTCGGCTTCGATGTGCTCCCGGAGCTGCGCATGCGGTCGATCTGCGCATTGGCGGCGGCCGCGCGGGAGGTGTCCGTCTTTTCCGAGGCGGCGGAGGACGGCGTGCTGGACCGGCAATGGGGCAATCTCCGGCGGCTCGCGGCGATGGCGGAGCGCGGCGGCATCCCCGTGCGCATGCACGAAGTCCCGTCCCCCGCGGGCGGGGGCGAGGCGGCGACGCTGTTCCAAAACCTATATGCCTATCCCTGGCGCGCGCAGGCAGACGCCCCGGTGGACATCCGCCTGCTCTCCCTGCCCGACCGGGCGGAGGAGGTGCGCTTTGCGGCGGCGGAAATCCTGCGCTATACCTGCCGGGAGGGCGGACATATGCGCGACATCGGCGTCATTGTGGGCGATACGGCGGCGTATGCGCGGGCGGTGGAGCAGGTCTTTTCCGAGGCGGAAATCCCATTCTTTTTGCAGGGCAAGCGCAGTCTTTCAAAAAGCGGCCTGTGGGCGTGGATGAAGCCGCTGCTCGCGCTCTTGTACCGGGAAAACTGGCGCGTGGGCGAGGCGATGGCCTATGCCAAGAGCGCGCTTTCGGGGTATGCGGCAGAGGCGGACGGTCTTGTGCGGTATTGCCGGGAGCGCGGCGTGCGGGGGTATCAGATCAAAAACGGACTGGGCGCGGACGCGCCGCCCGAGATCGAGGCGCTGCGCCAGGAGATCTTTGCGCCGGTGAAGGCGCTCTGCGAACGGGTCGGGCAGGAGAACCTGAGCGATATTTTGCTCTCGCACATGCGGCAGATGGGCGTAGAGGAATGCCTCGCCGGGCAGGCGGAGGCGGCGGAAGCGGCGGGGCTGCTCCGCGAAAACCGATTCCTCCGGCAGGTATATCCCGCGGCGGAGGAGCTTTTGCAAAATGCGGCGCTGCTCGGGCGGCTGCCCGTGCGGGACTATGCCGATGCGTTGGAGGCCGGGTTCGCCGCGCGGGAGATCGCGGTGCTTCCCCCGTCCACGGACGAGGTGGTGGTGGGCGACGCGATCCACGCCATCTGGGCGCGCAAAAAGCGGTTGTTCGTGCTGGGCATGAACGAGGGGATGCTCCCGGGCGTGCCGGACGAGGGCGGGCTCATCACCGGGGCGGAGGCGGAGGAGCTGCGCATGCGGCAGCCGCAGTTCCCGAGCAAGATGAGTTTTGCCGACCAGAAGGCGTATCTGCGCAAGAACCTGACGCTTGGCGAAAGGCTGTATTTTTCCTTTAACCGGCAGGATGGGCAGCCTTCCTTCCTCGTCGACCGATTGCAAAAGATCTTCCCGGCGATGCCGGTGGAGACGCTTGACCGCGTGCGCGTCCCGCACCGGCGGGCGATGCTGGGCAGCCTGGCCGGGGAACTTCGCGCGGCGGCGGACGAGGGGGCTTTGCCCGGAGCGGCGACGGCGGCCTATTTTGCGGGAGACGCCGCCCGGCTCGGGCGCATGCTGGCCGAGGTGTACCAAAAACCGGACATCGCGCCCATGAGCGAGTGGACGGCGCGGGCGCTATATGGCGCGCCGCGGGCCACCGTGTCGCGGCTGGAGGGGTATTACCGCTGCCCCTACCGGCACTTTGTGGACTACGGCCTGCGCCCGCAGGAGACGCGCGACTTCGGCGAGGACGCGATGCAGGCGGGCACTTATGTGCATGCGCTCCTCGAGGAATTCACGGCCGAAGCGCAGCGGCAGGGCGTGGACTTTGAATCGATGAGCGAGGCGCAGATCGATGCGCGGCTCGGCGAGATCGCGGCGCGCCTGCGCGCCAGCCACAATTACGGCATCTTTTTGCAGAAGCGCTATGCCTTCATGGAAAAGCGCCTGCGCGAGGAGGCGGGGTATGCCATGCGGGCGGTGCGCGCGCAGTTTGCAGGGACGCGGGCGCGCGTCGCGGGGGAGGAGCTGTCCTTTGGCGGCGACATTTTGCGCATCCCCACGCGGTTTGGCATGCTCACCGTGCGTGGCAAGATCGACCGGGTGGACACCGCCCGGGGCGCGGAGGATCGTGAATACCTGCGCGTCGTGGATTATAAGACGGGTGCGCGCCGCTTCAGCCTGTCGGATGTGTACTATGGCGTGGGGTTACAGCTCGTGGTGTACCTCATGGCGGCGGAAAACCGCCTGGCCGCGCTCGGACATCCGGCGGAACCGGCGGGCGGGTTCTACTTCTCTATCCGCCTGCCGTATCTGGAGGAGGACGAAGATGAGGGGAAGCGCCTTGCGGGCTTCCGCATGAACGGGTTTTTGCTCGCGTCCTATGACGCGGCGCGCGCGCTGGACGCGGGGGACAAGAAGCTTTTGAGCATGAATGCAGAGATCGACCCGGCGGAGGAACAGGTGCGCCTCGGCGACAATTGCTTTACGCGCGAGGAATTGCAGGACATTTTTGCTTTTGCGCGGCACAGCATCGTGCAGGCGGCGGAGCAGATCTACGGCGGCAAGCTCGAGGTCTGCCCGCTCGAACAGGACGGGCGGATGCCGTGCGACAACTGCCCCTATGGCGCGGTGTGCATGCGGGACGCGGGCGGCACGCCGTCCAAGTGGGCGGCCAAGATGGACAAGGAAGAGGCGCTCTTGCGCATGCGCCGGGAAATGGAGGAAGAATGGGACGGGTGAGCTATACCCCCGCGCAGCGGCGGGCGATCGAGGCGCGCGGCGGCGACATGCTCGTGTCGGCCGCGGCGGGGTCAGGCAAGACGAGCGTGCTCTCGGCGCGCATCGCCGCCCTTGTGGGCGAGGGCGAGGAGATCCGCCGCATGCTGGTCGTGACCTTCACCTCCAAGGCGGCGATGGAGATGCGCGGCCGCATCCGGCGGACGCTCTTTGACGCGGCGCGGGAGCAGGACGCCCCCCACCTCGCCATGCAGGCAGAACAGGTTGATTCGGCGGACATCTGCACGATCCACAGCTTTGCGGCCAAGGTCATCCGCGAGCACTTTGCGGAGCTGGGGCTGGGCGCCGGGGTGCACGCGGCGGGCGAGGAGCAGACGCAGATTTACCGCGCCGAGGCGATGGAAGAGGCGCTTACGGAGCTGTACGCGGCGGAGGACGCGGACTTTCTCTTGCTGCGCGACCGGTATTCCGGGCGGGACGATACACAGATTGTCGCAGAACTTCTGCGCGTGTATTCGTATTGTATGAGCCGCCCGGAGGGACTTTCCTGGCTGGAAAACGGGGCCGTCCCGACGGAGGAAGCCTATCTCCGCGTCGTGGCGGAGCAGGACCAGGCGAGCCTGGGGCGGCTTTGCGATGCGCTTTCGGCCTGCGTCCGCCTGGGGGAGGAGGACGATTTCCCCGAGGTGCAGCGGCAAAAGGACGCGGAGGATTTGGCGCTGGCCGAGCGGCTGCAGGCGCTGTACGCGGCGGACGAGGCGGCCTATGAGGCGGCGCTCCGGGGCGCGAAGATCCCGGCAATCTCCCGCAAAATCCCGGAGGGCGAGGGCAAGACGCGCTTGCAGGAGTATAAAAAGCAGGCGCGCGCGCAGCTGAAGCGATTGCAGGGCGCGCCCCCCACCGCAGCGCGGGAGCACATCCGGCGGGAGATCCCCTATCTGCGCGAGACCTGCCGGCAGATCGCGCGGGCGCTTTCCCGCTTTGCTGCGCACTATACGGCCATCAAGCGGGAGCGGGGCGTCATCGACTATGACGACATGCTGTCGCTTGCCTATGCCGCGCTTTTGCGGCCGGACATCGCGGCCTCCTACGACGCCCGGTATTCGCATGTGTTTGTGGACGAGTACCAGGACACCAACCCCATCCAGGAGGCGATGCTTGCCTGCCTGTCCCCCCGGGGCGGGCGGTTCTTTGTGGGCGACATGAAGCAGAGCATCTACCGCTTCCGCCTGAGCGACCCGCTCATTTTCCGCGAAAAGATGGCGGAGGGCTCCGGCGTGGAGGTCGTGCGCATGCACGACAATTTCCGCAGCGCTGCGGGCGTGGTGGACGCGGTCAACTTCTTCATGCAGCGCCTTACAAGTCTGCACCTCGGCGAACTTTCCTATACGGCGGAGGAAGCCCTCGTGGCGGCGGCGCCGGGGGAAGGCGGGGCGGAGGTGCTGCTCACCCGGGCGGACGCAGCGCGGGACGCCCGCGAGGCCGCGGAATGGGAGGCCGAGACCATCGCCCGGCGCGTGGAAGAGCTTCTTTCTGAGCGCACGCCGGAGGGCACGCCCCGCTACCGGCAGGAGGATATCTGCCTATTGCTGCGCTTCATGGAGGGGTATGCGGGCATCTATGCCGAGGCGCTCTCGCGGCACGGGGTAGACATCCGCCTGAACACCGGGGCGGACAACTTCCCGGCGGCGAGTGAGATGTTTTTAAACCTCCTGCGCGTCATCGACGGCTACACCTCGGACATCGCGCTCTTGTCCGTTTTGAAGAGCTTTATGGGCGGCTTTGCAGACGCCGACCTTGCGCACATCCGCGCGGGCGCGCCCGCGGACAGCTTTTGTGAGAGCTTTCTTGCCTATGCGGCGGGGGAGGATGCTTTGGCGGAAAAGTGCCGCGCGTTCTGCCGAAAAATCGAGACCTACCGCACCTGGGCGGCGGTGATGACGCTCACTGACCTATTGCTGCGGCTGAGCCTCGCCGAGGAATACGAGGCGCACCTGCTCGCCATGCCGGGCGGCGAAGCCAAGGCCAAGACCTTCCGCGACTTTTTGGACAAGATGCTCGATTGGGCGGCGGAGCGCACAGACCTGTTCGACCTGTTGGAATATACGCGGCAGGTGCTGCGCACGCAGGGCGGCTTCCCACGCAGCGCCGAGGAGGCGGCGGGCGCGGTGCAGATTTTGAGCATCCACGGCGCAAAGGGGTTGGAATTCCCCGTCGTCATCGTGGCGCGCATGGGCGCGCGGTTCAGTGTCCGTGACAAGCGGGCGGCCTTTTTGCTGCACGACCGGCTGGGCGTCTCGGCGGATGAGGTGGACGAGGTGCACCGGCGCATCCATCCCACAATGCTGCGCGAGCTTGCGGAATATGCACAGCAAAAGGAGCAGCGTTCGGAGGAACTGCGCGTGCTGTATGTGGCGATGACGCGCGCCAAGGAGCGGCTCATCCTCTCGGCGGCGGTGCGCGCGCCGGAGGAGCGCATGGAGGCCCTGCGCGGCAAGACGCGGTGGTATGAATTGTTGGATATGCCGAGCCCGCTGGACTGGGTGCTGGCGGCGGCGGGGGAGCTTCCCACATTCGGCGGGCAGGGCAAAGCGGGCGTGCGCATCCCCTGCCGCATCGTGGAGGGCGGCACAGGGGAAAACGAGACGGCAATCCCCCGGATGCTCGCGCAGTACCGCGTGCTGGAGGAAGCAGCGCAGATGCCGGCACAGGAATTCTTGCAATATCCGTCGCAGGGTCTGCCTGTCAAGATCGGCGTCAGCACGCTGCTCCCTGAAAGCGAGGAAGGTGCGGCCATCCCCGCCTATACCGGCCGGGGGGACGCGGGCGCGCAGCTGGGCACGCTCATCCACCTGTTTTTGCAGCATGTGGATTTTGCGTCCGGGGGAGAGGAAGAATTGTCCGCGGCGATGGAACGGCTGCTCAGAAAGCGCATCCTGCGGCCGGAGGAGGCGGCGCGCATCCGCCCGTTCTTGGGCAAGATCGCGGAATTTTTGCACAGCCCGCTGGCCGACCGCATCCGCGCGTCCGGCGATGTCCGGCGCGAGGTGCCGTTTTCGCTGCTGCTCCCCGCGCGGGAGCTGGGCCTGGCGGACAGCGGGGAAAAAGTGCTCTTGCAGGGCATCCTGGACCTCGTGTTCGAGGAGGACGGCAAGTTCGTGATCGTCGATTACAAGTCCAACATGGCAAGCGAGCAGCAGCTTCAAAGCCTGGCGCGGCACTATGCGGCGCAGATGCGGTTTTATCGCCTGGCGGTGGAGCGCATCACGGGGCGGCCGGTCGCGGCGTGCTATCTCTGGTTCCTGCGGCAGGAAAAGGCTTTCGCAGTTTATTCACAAACCGGTCAAGGCTTGGACATGGTTTGAGGCCCGGCTTGTGCTATACTAAAATAAGGAGAAAACAATGAGGATTACCTATCTCGACAACAGCGGCTTTTTTTTGGCGATGCGGGACGCGTCCCTCGTGTTCGACTGCTGGCGCTTTCCCGCGCCGGGCGAGGCGGCGGGGCTTTCGAACGGGTACCTGGATCGAGCGGCGCTGACGGGGCGGCCGCGGGCATACTTTTTTGTAAGCCACGTGCACGCCGACCATTTTCACCCGGAAATTTTTCGCCTTGCGGACGCGGCGGCGGAAACAATGTTCCTCTTGGACAAAGACATTCCCGTCCCGGCGGGCGTGCCGCACCATTTCCTGTCGCCGGGAGAGGAGTTTTCCGACGGATATGCCCGTGTGCGGGCCTTTGGGTCGACGGACATCGGCGTGAGCTTCCTGGCCGAGGCGGAGGGACGACGGATCTTTCACGCAGGCGACCTCAACTTCTGGCATTGGCGCGAGGAGAGCACGGAAGCGGAGGTGCAGGGGGCGCGGGAGGCCTTCCTGGCAGAGCTTGAGCGTATGGCTCCGGCGATGGCGGGCGGGCTGGATGTGGCGTTTTTCCCGGTCGATCCGCGCATGGGTAGCGAGATCGAGGCGGGCGCGGCGGAATTCGCGCGCCGGTTTGCGCCGCGCCTGCTCATCCCCATGCACTTTGGGGAGAACTTTGCGGCCATGCAGGCGGCCTGCCGCACCGGGCTTGCGGGGCAGCGGATCTGGGCGCCCACCCGGCGGGGCGACACAGTTTTATTGGAATAGAGGGCGAAGGGAATGAACTTTTTTCAGAGGTTGGGTTGGAAGCTCCGGCAATGGATGCAGGGGCGGTATGGCACGGACGCATTGAACCTCGTGCTCGTGGGCGCGGGGCTCTTGTGCAGCCTGTTTGGGCGGAACATGGTGCTCTATCTATGCTCGCTGGCGTTTTTGACGCTGGCGCTGCTGCGCATGTTTTCGCGCAACATCCCGGCGCGGCGGCGGGAAAACGCGTGGCTTTTGGGCCTGTTTCGCCGTCCGGCAGATGCCAAGACGCACAGGCGCTTCCGCTGCCCCAAGTGTCATCAAAAGGTGCGCGTGCCGCGCGGCAAGGGAAAGATCCAGATCACCTGCCCCCAGTGCGGCGAGAAATTTATAAAAAAGACCTGAGGGTCATTGCAATTGCACGCGAGTTGGATATAATAAAATTGGAATTTACGAAAAGGAGCGATTTTTAGCGATGGCAAAGATCACAAAAGATATGACGATCCAGCAGGTTATCGAACGCGACATGAACGCGGCGCCGGTATTCTTTGAACAGGGGATGTTCTGCATCGGATGCCCCTCTGCGGCGGGCGAAACGCTGGAGGAAGCCTGCATGGTGCATGGCATCGACTGCGAAGTGTTGGTAGGGAAGCTGAACGAATATTTCGGCGAATAAACCGGACGAAAAAACCGCCCTTTTCGGGGCGGTTTTTATGTTTGGTCGACGGATTGCGCACGGGATTGTTCGTCGGTTTTGGCCGGGGCGCGGCGCATGCGGCACAATGCGACGACGCCCAGGATGAAATTTATAAGGTCGCACACGCCGGACACAAAGTCTAAGATGAGCGTGCAATAAATCGCCCAGAACAGCAGGTTCAGCGTGATGCTGAGCTTGACGGAATACAGGTCGTGCGCGAGGTAGCTCTGCACGGTGAGCTGCACGGTGGCCACGATGGGCAAAAGCCCGATAAGCCCGCGCGTGTTGACCCAGAGCCCGACCGCGACGGTCAGGACGCAGAACACGATCATCTGCCGCCGATTATATTTATTGTACAAAATGAGCAGCATGCGCAGCGAGGAGAGCAGCAGCGTCACCAGCCCCGACCACGCGCCGAGCACGACGGAGGAAAGGGCGAGCGCCAGGTTCGCGCCGATCTGCAAAAGGTATACCTTGCGCGTGTCGTGCACGCAGCAGCTTGCGGCGATGAAGGCGGCGGCGACGAGCGAGATGGCGTTGCCGAGCAGGATCTGTTTCATGAGAAGTCCTTTCGAGGGCAAAGTTGTCGGGAATTCCCGGAGGGAGCAAACCTATCCTACCCGCGGCGGGCAGCTTTGTCAAGAAAGACAAAAAAAGACAGCAGAGCTCTGCTGTCTTTTTTATTTGCGATGCGGGGAAGGTCACGCCTTCTTCGCGTCTTCGATGTGCGCGGTCTCCTGTGCTTTCAGCATGTCCACCGTGCGGCGCATGCCCGGCAGCAGATAGATGCCCATGCAGATGAGGATCTCCGGCACCATATAGCTCGCGTTGTACAGCAGGGAGTAGACAAACGGGCTCTGTCCCTCCGGCGCGTATTCGGCAAAGAAGATCACACCGGACAGGAACGCGCACAGATACCGCAGCAGGCCGCCCGCCAGGATGCCGGACAGGAAGTTCTTGCGGAAGAACCCGGCCGCGCCCAGCACGGTGAATGCAAACACATAGTCGAGCAGGAACTGCGCCCAGTGCACGATGTACATGCCCTGCGTCATCTGCAAAAGCGAATAGGCGAACGCCACGAGGAAGCCCTTGACCGGTCCATAGATGTACGCGAACAGCAAAATGGGCAGCATGCTCGCGGGTGTGATGGAGCCGCCGTTCGGGAGCTCATAGATCTTAATATAGGAAAGGACGAAGGAGAGCGCGATGCACAGCGCGGCGACGACGAGCTGTTTCGTGTTCCAATGGGATGCGGCAGGCTTGTCCGCCATCTTCGTGAGCAGGAACACACCTGCGCCCATGAGCACGACCAGCGCCACAAGCATCCACGGGCTCACGCCTGCGAGGTCCGCGAAGAAGTCGGACGCCGTGCCCACGCCGCTCAAGATAAAGAGCAGCAGGCCCACGCCAGTGAGCAGGAAGGCGATGGCCAACATGATGAGCCACGCTTTGAGTTCGGGGGAATTCTTCTTTTGAGAATCCATACAAAACCTCCTTACCGCCGGAAACAAAAAACACCTCCCAAAAAGGAGGCGCGCTACGCAAACACAAGGGCAGACTCCACCGTCCAAAAGACGGCAAGATGCCCGGTGTCCCGCTTCCCTACGAATGCATTACCAATATCAGGTTCGAAGGGTACAATTCTCAGCCTTTCGGCGCCCCCAGCGGTCATAAAATGAATTTACCTTTATTATATAAAGCCGGGAAAGAATGTCAATAGGCAAAAAAGGACGAATTCCGACGGATTTTTTTTGAAAAAGCAAAACTTTTTTTGCCGAAAATCCGAAAAATGCGAAAAAAGGAAGAGAAATTCGAGCGGGATTGTCCGCCTAATCACGAACGATGGGAAGTCCGCCCGAGACAGAAAAGGCGATGAGAAGGGACGGGTTGGCGAAAGAAGAGGGGACGAGCAGCGGGAAAAGTGCGGGTTTCGAAAAAAGTGCAAAAAAGTGTTGACACGAAGGGGGCAGTTTGGTATTATAAATGAGCGCTCACGAGAGCGCAGAACCTTGACAAGCAAATAACATAAACAATGAAGCATCAAAA
>CAKTFI010000006.1 GCA_934555865.1 uncultured Christensenellaceae bacterium
TTGTGGGGGTGGAGGACGCGCTGCTTGTGCAGCTCATCGAGCGCATTTTTCGGGAACGGGTGCGCCGGTAAGAGAGAAGGGTTTACAGATGAAAAAATTGACGATGTTTGTATTGGCGGACTGCCCCTATTGCCGGCAGGCGCTTGTGTGGCGGGAGGAGCTCTGCCGGGAGGATGCGCGCCTGGCCGAGGTGCCGGTAGAGGTGGTGGACGAGGCCGTGCATCCGGGCCTGGCAGACGCCTATCCCTATTACTATGTGCCGAGCTTCTTCCTCGGGCAGGAAAAGCTGTTCGAGGGCGTGCCGACCAAGGAGGCGGTCCGGGCGGTATTGGAGGCGGCAATGCGGGCCTGATCGCTTGAAAAGCGGCGCGGGCAATGCTACAATAAACAAAGCAACATGAATTTAGGAAATTCGAAAGATACAGGAGGAACGCATGCTGACAATAAAGGAACTGTTTCGCAACAGCGCAGTTTACGGCGGCCGGGAGGTCGAAGTCAACGGCTGGGTGCGCACGATTCGGGACAGCAAGGCATTGGGCTTTATAGAGCTGAACGACGGAACATTTTTTAAGAATCTGCAGATTGTCTTTGAGGAAGGCAAGGTGGACAACTTTAAGGAGATCTGCAAGATCGGCGCGGGCAGCGGCATTTCCTGCAAAGGGGAATTGGTGCTGACGCCGGAGGCCAAGCAGCCGTTTGAGATCCATGCGCATGAAATCACGCTGCAGGGCGCCTGTCCGTCCGACTACCCGCTGCAAAAGAAGCGGCATTCCAACGAATACCTGCGCACGATCGCGCATCTGCGCCCGCGGACGAACACCTTTTCAGCAGTGTTCCGCGTGCGGTCGGCGGTGGCGTTTGCGATCCACAAATTCTTCCAGGAGCAGGGTTTTGTCTATGTGCATACGCCGATCATCACCGCGAGCGACTGCGAGGGCGCGGGACAGATGTTCCATGTGACGACGCTGGACATGGAAAACCCGCCGCGGACGGCGGACGGTAAGCTGGACAGCAGCAAGGACTTCTTCGGCAAGCCGGCGAATTTGACGGTTTCCGGGCAGCTGGAGGGCGA
This sequence comes from uncultured Christensenellaceae bacterium, assembly GCA_934555865.1. GTDB lineage: Bacteria > Bacillota > Clostridia > Christensenellales > Christensenellaceae > QANA01. Next base: position 1,073 of record CAKTFI010000006.1, read on the forward strand.
GGCCTTCGCGTTGGCGTTCCAGAAGATCTATACCTTTGGGCCGACCTTCCGGGCAGAGAACAGCAACACGCCGCGCCATGCGTCGGAATTCTGGATGATCGAGCCGGAGATCGCTTTTGCAGGGCTGCGGGAAAACATGGACCTGGCGGAGGCAATGGTCAAATACATCATCCGCTATGTGCTGGAAAACTACCCGGAGGAGATGGAGTTCTTTAACAAGTTCATCGACAAGGGGCTGTTGGATCGCCTGCAGAACATTCTGGATTCGGAATTCGCGCGCATCACCTATACGGAGGCGGTGGACATCCTTTTGAAATCGGGACAGAAGTTCGAATACCCCGTTTCCTGGGGGATCGACCTGCAAAGCGAGCATGAGCGCTATATCACCGAAAAGGTGTTTGGTAAGCCGGTGTTCGTGACGGGCTATCCGAAGGAGATCAAGGCGTTCTATATGCGCTTAAACGACGACAACAAGACGGTCGCGGCGATGGACCTGCTGGCGCCGGGCGTGGGAGAGATCATCGGCGGCAGCCAGAGAGAGGAACGCTATGATCTTTTGGCGCAGCGCATTGTCGAAACAGGCATGCAGCCGGAGGATTACTGGTGGTATATGGAGCTGCGCAAATACGGCGGCGTCAAGCACGCCGGGTATGGCCTTGGCTTCGAGCGCATGATCATGTACCTGACGGGGATGAGCAACATCCGCGATGTCCTGCCCTTCCCGAGAGTCCCGAAGTGGGCGGAATTTTAAGAGATGGCCGCACAGAAGGCATAAAAAGAAGCGCCTGTTCCCGGCAAAGGGGACGGGCGCTTTTGTATGCCCTGGGTTTATTGGCCGAGGGGCAGGTGCAAAAAGTCCAGCGTGGCAAAGTAGTCCTGCGGGGTCTCCGCCCGGCGGATCAGGCGGAAAGAGCCATCCTCCTGCAAGAGGATCTCTGCCGAGCGCAGCTTGCCGTTGTAGTTATAGCCCATGGAAAAGCCGTGCGCGCCCGTGTCATGGATGTATAATAGGTCGCCCAGGTCGATTTCGGGCAGGCGGCGGTCAATGGCGAATTTGTCGTTGTTTTCGCACAGGCCGCCCGTGATGTCGTACACATGGTCCGCGGGGGCGGTTTCCTTGCCGAGCACGGTAATGTGGTGATACGCGCCGTACATGGCCGGGCGCATGAGGTTGGCCGCGCATGCGTCGAGGCCGATATAGTCCTTATAGGTCTTTTTTTCGTGGATGGCGGTCGCAACGAGCGCCCCGTGCGGGCCGGTCATATAGCGCCCTAGCTCGGTATAGATCGAAAGCTCCATCCCGGCGGGGACGAGGATTTTTTCATAGGCCAGACGCACCTTTTGACCGATGGTGAAAATGTCGTTTTCCGTCTCCTCCGGGCGGTAGGGGATGCCGATCCCACCGGATAGGTTCAGGAAGGCGATGTGCGCGCCCGTCTGTTCATGCACCTCGACGGCCAGGCGGAACAGGATCTCCGCCAGCGCGGGGTAATATTCGTTGGTCAGTGTGTTGCTGGCCAGAAAGGAATGGATGCCGAAATGCTGGACGCCCCGCTGCTGCATTACCCGGATGGAGGAGAGGAGCTGCTCCTTGGTCATTCCATATTTCGCCTCGGCCGGATGGTCCATGATATCGTTGCCGATGGCAAAGAGCCCGCCGGGGTTGAAGCGCAGGGACATGGTCTCAGGCAGCGGGAAGAGGGAGGAGACGACCTCGACATCCGAGGCGTCGTCGAGGTTCAAGGTCGCCCCCAGCTCGTGCGCGAGGAGGTAGTCTGCGCGCGGCGTAACATTGGAGGAAAACATAATCTCCTGCCCGGAAAAGCCCACCGCCCGTGCAAGCTCCAACTCGGTATAGGAGGAACAGTCGACGCCGCAGCCTTCTTCGCGCAGAATCTGCAATAGGATGGGATTGGGCGCGGCCTTGACGGCGTAGTATTCCCGGAAGCCGGGGTTCCAATCGAAGGCGCGCAGCAGTGCGCGGGCGGTCCTTCGGATGCCCGCCTCGTCGTAGATGTGAAACGGGGTGGGGTACTGCGCGGCGATCTCCCTTGCCTGCGCCAGAGTGAGAAACGGTTTCTTCATGGGTTGCCTCCAATCGAAAATTTAAAACTGGGTACTGGAATTAGCTTGAGATAACTATAAACAGGAAGTGGGGAGCCTGTCAAGGACAGAATACGGCGAATTTGTAAAGAATGGGAAACGCAGGTCGCCGCTGGCAAGAGCGGGTGGCTTTTGCAAAATGGGATATGCTATACTTAGGAAAACGAGTAAAGGGGAGGGTCGATCGGATGCAGGGGTATCTTTATTGGGCGCGGGCGGAGGAAATGCCGGAGGCGCAGGCGGAGGCATGGCTGCGGACGCTGCCCGCCGAGAAGCGGCGCCGTCTGACAGCTCGCCCGCGGGACGAAAAGTTCTGGGCGAGCCTGTTTGCCGAGCGCCTGCTCTCGGTTGCGGTGCAGGAGGGGTGGGGGATTTCTTCGGAGCATTTGCCGCGGGAGGTCACGCCGCAGGGGAAGCCCTATTTTGTGGGCAGCAGAATCTGCTTTTCCCTCAGCCATTCGGGGCCGTATGCCCTGGCGGCAGCGGCAGAATGTCCGGTCGGGGCGGATATCCAGTGCCGGCGGCCGGTGGAGGAGATCCGCATTGCCAGGCGGCTGTTTTCCGCGGAGGAATACGCTGTGCTGGAGGCAGCCACTGATCCGGCCGCGCGGGAACGGCTGTTTTATCGGATTTGGACCTGCCGGGAGAGCGCGGGCAAGTGCAGCGGGCGGGGCCTGTGGCATGTGCCGAGCAGCGTGCTCGATGGCGGGGTGCTTTGCAGTCGCTATTTCCTTTGGGAAAACGCCGAGGTGACGCTGGCCGCCTGCGGGACAGCGGAAGTGGCATTCCGCCTGCGGCACCTGGCGTCGGCAGATCTGGGCGCAATGTAAAATCCGTGTAAAATCCTGACGCAAAAAAGCGGTTCAAAACACGCAATGATTGTGTTTTTGTAAAGAATGTGTTACGATGAAAAAAAGCTATGGATTTTAGGATGAAAGGATGAAAGTATATGACGCTTACTTTCAGCGAATTTATTTCCGGGTTTATCTCAAACCCTGCGTTGGCGATCACTGCGCTGCTGACAATCGGGGTCATTCTCGTCAATGGGTGGACGGATGCGCCGAACGCCATCGCGACCTGCGTGGCGACGCGGGCGATGGGGCCAAAGGCTGCCGTGGTGATGGCGGCGATCGGCAACTTCCTCGGCGTGTTTATTATGACAAAAATCAACAGCACCGTGGCGATGACGATCTATAACATGGTTGATTTCGGCGGAGACGCACACGAGGCAATGATTGCGCTTTGCGCGGCGCTGTTCGCCATTGTGACCTGGGCGACGGCGGCCTGGGTGTTCGGCATCCCGACGAGCGAGAGCCACGCGCTCATCGCCGGCCTTTCTGGGGCGGCTATCGCGCTGCACAGCAGCCTTGGCGGGATCAATTGGAACGAGTGGCTAAAAGTTATCTATGGTCTGCTGCTCTCGGCAGTGCTGGGTTTCGGTCTGGGCTGGCTGGTGGCTAAGTTGACGCAGACAGTCTGCCGGCGGATGGATCGCCGCAAGACCAACCGCTTTTTCAAATCGGCGGAGATCCTGGGTGGTGCGGCTTCGGCCTTTATGCACGGCGCGCAGGACGGTCAGAAGTTTATGAGCGTCTTTCTTTTAGGGATCTGCCTGGTCAAGGGTCAGGGCAATGTCAGCCAATTTGAGATTCCGACCTGGCTCATGCTTTTATGCTCGGTGGTCATGAGCCTCGGCACCTCGATGGGCGGGTATAAGATCATCAAGTCCGTCGGCATGGACATGGTCAAGCTGGAGCTGTATCAGGGCTTTTCCGCGGACTTCGCTTCGGTCATCTGTATGCTCATCGCATCGCTCACGGGCATGCCGGTCAGCACGACGCACACCAAGACGACGGCTGTCATGGGCGTGGGCGCAGCCAAGCGCTTCAGCTCCGTCAACTGGGATGTCGTAAAGGAAATGGCCTGGGCGTGGATTCTGACCTTCCCGGGCTGCGGTCTCATCGGCTATCTGATGGCAAAGCTGTTCATGTTTATCTTCTAACAAAACGCAAAAGAGCAAGAAAGGAATTCTTGGAATATGGCTAAAAAATCTGGGTTTAACTATTTTGATTCGTTTATTTCCATGGCGAACCATGCATACGAAGCGGCGCAGTATCTGGACGGGATCGTAAAGAATTTTGATTCCACGCCGGCGGTACTGCTCGAAAAGGTGCAGGGCATCCACGAGATTGAGCACCGCGCGGACGACGAGCGGCACGAGGTGATCACGCACCTGACGACGGAATTCATGACGCCGATCGAACGCGAGGACATCATGGAGATGATCCAGAAGCTGGATAATGTGGTCGACCATATCGACGATATCATGCGGACGGTGTATATGTTCAATATCACGGAGCTTTCTCCGGCAATCGTTTCCTTTGCGGAATTGATCGTGCGCTGCACCGAGGCGATGAAGGCGACGATGGAGAAGTTTGAAAACTTCCGCAAGTCCCGCACGATCAAGGAATACATCGTCAAGGTCAACGAGATCGAGGACGAAGGCGACCTCCTGCATCTGGACACGATCTACAAGCTGTTTGGCTCCGAGCTCCCCTCGATCGATGTGATCCGTCAGAACAAGCTGCTGGACGATATGGAAAACTGCCTGGACGCCTGTGAAGAGGTCGTCGACACGGTGGAACGCATCATGATGAAGAATTCCTAACTCATGCTGGGATACAGAAAAACCGGGCGTTTGCCCGGTTTTTTTTTGTGCCTATTCATGGACCCTTTTTATTTGCGAGAGGGTAAGCGCTTTTTTAGGAACCGCTTGGCGGTCCCCAAAAGCGCATGTAGGTCGGGATCGCGCCAATAGGCGGCGAGGTTTATGAGGTTGGGTATGGCAAGGCACACGCAGGCCTTGAGCGCCAACGCGCCGAAGCCATACATTGGAAGCAGCGAGCAGAGCCCATAGGTTGCCGCCAGCTGCACCGCCAGCACCAATATATTCTTGGCAAACAGTTGATAATAGAACCCGGGCTTGCAGGCAAAGGCATATTTGCAGGTGACATAGACTTCGATGGTGTAGCAGATGCACAGCGTGGTCAGGATTGTGCTGAGCATGATGCCCGCAAAGCCAATCCATTTGACGAACAGGATGGAGAGCGTCAGGTTTCCCGCCGCCTCGAACAGCGGCTTGTAGCGGTCCGGGCGGAAGATGCCACAGGTCTCCTTAACTGTGTTGAAGGAGACGCGCATGCCGCGGACATAGAACTCCAGGCAGATGAGCAATACGAGCGGCATGGCGAAGAGGTATTCCTCGCCGAAGGCAAATTCGATGAACGGATTGAACAGGCAGAGCAGGCAGGTTGTGCAGAAGGAATTGATGAGGTGCAGCAGGAGGTTGAACTTTTTGAACAGGATAATCCGCCGGGCGGGCGTTTCGCTGGCGTTATAGATGCCGATGCTCGCCTTCATCCCCTCCACCAGGCTGTTGGTCAGCTGCTGCAGGCTGTTCGTGATCATGGTGTAGTTGGAATACAACCCCGTCGTAGCCAGGTTGATGAAGGCGGAAATGATGAGGTTGTCCGTTTGATATACCGCGATCGTGCCGATCTTGTGGACGATGAGGGACTTGGTGTTGTCCTTGAGTCCCTGCTTGACCTCGGGCGAGGCCTTTGCCTTGCGGTATTTTTTGAGGTAGGGGTAGTTGCGGTCGACGATCGTCGAGATGACGAGGTTTTCCAGCACGCCGCATACGATCATGGCGCCAAGGTAGACATAGTAATTGCTCGTCAGCATGAGGCCGACGATCTGGCTCGTGGCCAGCAGCAGCTTGAACACCGTCGTGACGACCGAGATCTTGAAATTCTTCTGATCGGCGAAGAGCAGCGAGCGCTTGTAGGCAAACAGGTAGGAAAGCGCCGAATTGAGCACGAACAGGAGGTAGATCAGGTGGATATTCGGAATGTCCTCGGGGAGGTCCTTGATGATATAGCGGATGAACGGCAGCAAGATGAGCCCCAGGACCGTGACGATCGCAAACATGATGTGGTAGATCTTGGCATAGAGGTTCATGAGCGCGGCGACCTGCTCCTCCTCCTTGGCGGCGAGCGGCTTATACAGCGCATAGATGGCCGCGGTGCCGAAGCCGAGCTCGGTGAGCGAGAGGATGGAGATCACATTGGAAAACAGACCGTTCAGCCCTAGGTATTCCTCGCTCAGGTATTTGAGGAAGATGGAGCGGGTGAAAAAACTGATGAGGATGATGACGATCTGCGAAGCAATGCCGAAGGCGGAATTGCGGATGCTGTTTTGCGTTTTGTCCTTGGTATTCATAAAAACCCCCCGGTTACTTTCTGCGGAACCGCAGGAAGGTGAACAGTGCGCTCAGGCGGTTCATGGTGAGCAGATACAGCCCCTTGGGCCCGGTCGTGTAGAAGTATCGGTTATAGGCCGGGCGGGAAAAGTTCTGCCGCACAAAACGCCGCGCCGCCCGGTAGGCCTCCCAGAAGATCTGGGCGTCGCCGGAGCGCGCCGCGCCCTTCAAAAAGGTGGCGTATAAATAGCGCATGCAGCAGTATTGCAATTCCTTTTCGTAGGCGGAAAAATGTTCCGTTTCCCGATAGGCGGCAAGGATGCTATCCCAGTTTTTCAGGTAGTCGAACAGCCGGCGGTCAAAGGTCGATGTGATGGCCCCGGCGCGCTGCACATATTGGTAAAACGGCTGCGCGACGACGCCGATCGACCGGATGGCGGGGTAGAGGCGGTAGAGGAATTCGACATCCTCAAACCAGACGCCCTTTTGAAAGCGAATGCCATCCGCAAACAACCGCCGGTGGAACAGCTTGTTCCAGGCGGCCGGGTAGATCGCAAGCATGCTGCGGCGGATCTCCTCCGGCGAAGACAGGTCGTGCGGCACATGGGAGGAGGCGCGCATGGTACGGCCGTCCGGATATACATATTGTAGGTCGCAGACGACCATGTCGAAGTCGCGGGAAGCCGCCTTTTCGAGCATCTGCCGGTACATGTCCGGCGCGAGGTAGTCGTCGCTGTCCACAAAGGCGATGTATTCGCCCTCTGCCCGCTCGAGGCCGAAATTGCGCGCGTCGCTGAGGCCGCCGTTCGGCTTCCTGAAAATGCGGACCTGCGCGGGGTATCTTTGCGCGTAGTCCTCCATGATGGCGTAGCATTGGTCGGGGCTGCCGTCGTCGACGACCAGAACCTCCATCTCCGGGATATTCTGCGCCAGGATGCTGTCCAGGCATTTGGCCAGATACGCTTCCACCCGATAGACGGGGACGATGACGCTGAGCTTTTTCATGAGGCGGGCCTTCCTTTCGTTTAGTTTTTCCCGCGGCAGTTTGCCAGCAGGGAGGCCAGGCGGAAATGCCCGCGGCGGAGCAGGCGGCAGTAGAAGCGGAACAGGAAAGGCCGCTTTTTGAAATAGTCGTTCTGTTCCCAATGCGGATAGAGCGCCACAAGCGCCGCGAGGCAGGTGCGGATCTCCTCGTACTTTTGAAAGGCGAGGAACCGGAAGGAGGCGTAGTAGCACAGCTGGAAAGTCAGCAGGTATTCCAGTTCGGCTTCAAAGCCCTTGCCGTGCAGCAGCGAATAGACATTTTGGCAGGCGGGGATGATCTCCATGCACCGCGGGGAATACTTGCCGCGCGACATGATGGAGCCCTCCCGCTGCCGGTATTGGTGGATGGGGAAGGGATAGAGGAAGATGCGGTCGGTCAGCGTGGAAAACGCCGGGATGATCGCGAGGTCCTCATACCACAATCCGACGGGGAACTGCCAACCCGATTCGCGCCACAGCGAGGTGCGGAAAATGCGGTTGTTGGCGGAACAATGCGACAGGATCGAGGTCCGGGCATTGAATTCCCCCAAGAAGGGCGGAAGGGTCGGCCGGTGTTCCTGCCGTCCGTCGGGATAGCGCCAGACGCATTCAAAGACGCCGATGTCGGCATGGTCCTTCTGCATGGCGGAAAGCACGGCGGCATAGCCGTTTTCCGAAATGAAGTCGTCGCTGTCTAAAAAGGCGACATATTCCTTGGTGCAATAGGTAAGTCCCGTGTTGCGCGCGGCGCTGAGGCCCTGGTTTTCCTGCCAGACGGCGCGGAAAATGTGCGGATAGGCGGCCACATAGCGGTCGATGATCTGCTGGCTCCCATCGGTGGATCCGTCGTTTACGAGGATGACCTCATAGTCGTCGATCCCCTGATGCAGGAGCGAATCGAGACATTCCTCTAGATAGGGTTCGACATTGTAGATTGGGACGATGACGCATAGGCTTGTCATAGGGATGCTCCTTTGGCGGAAAGTTCGGAAAAGAGGGAAAACCACTGCGCGGCGATGGCCGGCAGGGCGAATCCGGCGGCGTATTGCTTGGCGCCGGCGCCCAGCTCCTCCCGGAGGTCCGGGCGGTCGAGCAGGCGGGTAAGCTCCGCCGCGTAGGCCTCCTGCGCCCCGGCGGGGAGGAGGAGGCCCGTCTTGCCGTTTAAAACGACCTCCGGCGCGGTCTCGCCGAAGTCCATGGCGATGGTGGGCACGCCGCATTCCGCAGCTTCTAATACCACCAACGGCATCCCTTCAAAACGGGAAGTCATCAAAAACAGGCTGTGCTGCAAAAAGACCTCACGCGGGGTGGAGGTGCTGCCCAGATAGTGGACGCGGGGGTCCGCGGCGATCTGCGCCTCGGAATCGGCGTCCAGGCTGCCCACGCCGTAGATGTCCAGATCCCACGGTGCGGCGGCGCGGTCGGCGGCCTGCCGGAACAGGGAGATCGCGGTGCTGAGCTGCTTTTCCGGCGAAAAGCGCCCCAAGAACAGCGCGCGGTGCACCGAGAGGTCGGCCGTTTTTTCGCTGGAAAAGGCGATCGGGTTATAGATGCAGCAGCTGTTTTCCAGCCCGAAGCGCTTGGCCGCCTCACAGGAGGCGCGGCTGAGCCAGACAAATTTGCCGAGCTTGTCCTGATAGCGGCGGAAGGTCTTTTGATAGCTCTTGAGCGCCAAAACCTGAGAAAAGCTCGTGTGGAAGTGATTGATCGTACGGGGAAGCAGCCGCGGGGGGATGCAGTCCAGCAATTCATAGTGCGAATTGATGATGACATCCGGGTCGATCTCGAGAAGGCGCGCGCGGCAGGCACGGTAGTCGCGCCGCAGAGCGCGGTCATAGCGCAGGCGGCGGCCAATCTGCCGCAGGGCGGCAGCCGGCCGCTTGGCGCGGAGCAGCGCCGCCGCTTCGGCATAGCGTGGGCAGTCCCACTCGGCGCGGTCGTTCACGAGCTGCGTATGCGCCGCGGCGGGGTAGCAGACCTGGGAGCGCACGGGCGCGTGCCGCAGGCTTAGAAAGTGCACTTCGGCCCCGGCCGCCAAAAATGCCCCGGCCAGCGTCCGATTGACGGTGACGATCCCGCCCTGCGCGTCGACGGTGTTTTGCAAAAAGACGATCTTCATTATGCAGCGACCTCCGCCGCGGCCGCGGGATCCGGCCGCTTTTTCAAATTGGACAGCAATTTGCCGCAATAGGTTCCCAAAAAGAGCATGTTCAACAGGATGCCGAACACATGCCCGGATAGGTATGCGATGCCTAGCATGCACCCGATAGCCATGAGCAGCGCGCAGTTTTCCAGGTTCAAAAACTCCCGTGCGCGGGCGAGCATGCGCGCGCCGCCATAGAGGAGCGCGAAAAAGAATGGCCCCATGAGCAGCAGCACGCCCAGAATGCCAAAAACATAGTATTGGTAGGCATAGTCGCGCTCGGTATAGGGGGCGTTGGTCGTGTAGCCAAAGCCCAACCATTTGTCCGCACTGCGGGCATTGCGCTCCTGGATGCGCGAGAGCATATGCAGCTTGAACGCGCGGTTGTCGATGTTGAGCGTGCGGTCGCGCGCGAGGATGTCCCGCCAGAAGGCCTCGTCGTTTTCCACCGGATAGATCTCCAAAAACCAGGGGTTGATGTAGTAATTATAGGCGTATTCCTCCAGGTATTCGGCCAGGGAAAGCGACCCCGGGAGGTCCTCCGTGTCCGGCAGTTCGCTGGGCTCCGGGCGCTCGATGACCTCATCCTGCTGATTCAGGCGCTTGCTGAGCTGCCCCGGCGAGACATAGCCGAGCGCCGCGCCGCACAGTACGATGACGAGCAGGAGCGGAAGCACATTCCATTTTGGGAGGCGTTCCAGGCGCAGGATATGCAGCATGAGCGCGCACAATCCCATGAGCAGGATGACGAGCAGGCACCCCCAGGAGGCAGTGCGCGTCCCGAGCAGGATCATGGAGAGCACCTGCAGGCAGAGCAGCAGGGAATTCTTCCAGGAGGGCGTGCGGATCACATCCTTGACGATGAACGGGCAGAGCGAGAAGAGCAGCGCGCTCACCTGATTGGCGGACTGGAACCAGCCCTTGGAGGTATAGAGCGCAAGCTCTGCTTCCGTCATGGACAGCGAAAGCGACGGCCAGGAGAAGATGCTGCCTTGGATCTGCTGATTTTCCCCGCTGTAGGCGACGAGAGAGATGCCGAGCAGGTTGGTTGCGACCATGACGCCCGAGATGGTGAACACGACGATGCGGATCGCGCGGGCAAACAGGGCGCCCTCCATGCCGCATTGCCAGACCAGAAACAGCAGCAGGACGGGGCAAAGATAGGTGCGGAAGATGTAGTAGGCCTCGCTTAAGCTGCTGACCGCCGATTCCGGCAGGATGGAGGCGTCGAATTGCCGCATGTTGAGGCAGTGCAGCACCAGGTACACCCCGGCGAGCAAAAAATACCCGGCGTAGGGGAACAGGCTTTTCAGCTGCCCGTGACGCAGGCACTCTAAAAGCGCCGTGAGGAACAGGAAGCATAAAAACGCCAGGTTGGCAAGCTCCTCGACGGCGAACGGCCCAATGGAGAGCGTGTCGCCGAAAAAGGTGCGGTAGATGTCGATCAAGGGCTGTACGGTCAAAAACAGCAGGAATAAAAAGTCGATGCGCCATGCGCAGGGACGGGATTTTTTTGTCATTTCTTCGTTCTCCTTATCCGGTGCTTGAGCGCTTGCGCAAAGCGGATGAGCCGGTATTTTTTGTGATAGAACAGCCAGGCGAGCAGCCGCTCATGCCGGGACGCGCGCTCGCGCACATAGGGGTTGCACCGCCAATGCGGATAGCGTTGGCGCATCCAATCGGCGATGGCGTCGATCTCGGCGTCGTGCCGCGCGCCATAGTAGCGCAGGGAAGTTTCATAGAGGTAGTGCATAAAGCACAGGTATTCGGTCTCCACCGGGAAGCAAGGTGCCAACGCCGTTTGCAGGATCGAGATTGCCTCGTCCATGTCGTGCCACTTTGCGCGGTACCCGTCGTTTCGCATGGTGGAATTGGCGGACTGCACATAGTGATAGGCCACCTGCTTTTCGTAATAGAGGCGGTCGGTGTAGAGCGCCATCTGCGGGATGAGCGCGAGGTCCTCGTACCAGATGCCCTCGGGAAAGCGGAAGTCGTGCGCGCGGTAAAACGCGGTGCGGAAGATCTTGTTCCAGGCGGCCGGGAAGGAAAGTACATATTCCGCGGGCGTGATCCTGCGGGAAGCGGGGATCTCCGGGATCGCTTCATAGGGGGCGGTGTGCGTCCCATAGTCCGCGCAGGCGTCGAACAGCAAGACATCCGCCTGCGCCCGGTCCATGGCGCGGACGAGCGATGCATAGCAATCCGCCTCGACGAAGTCGTCGCTGTCCACAAAGCTCAGGTATTCGCCCCGGGCCTGCGCGGCGCCCAGGTTGCGCGCGCTTGCCTGCCCGCCGTTCGGCTTTTGAAACAGGCGGATACGCTCCGGAAAGCGCGCCGCATAGTCCGCTAGGATCGCATAGGAACCATCCGGGCTGCCGTCGTCCACGAACAAAAGCTCATAATCGGAAAGCGACTGCGCAAGCAGGCTGTCGATGCAGCGGGGCAGATAGGCTTCGGCGTTGTATACGGGCACGACAATGCTTAATTTCATCCGTTCTCCTCGGGAATACATGCTTGTATTCTTTTCTAAAAAAATTTTTCTTATGCCGGCGGGCGAACCGCCGCGACGGCGCATCCCGACGAATTTTTTTGCCAGCTTTCCACAAAACGGCGGTGGACAGGCTGCTTTTCTCCAAGATGCCGGGCAAACATGGCCGATTTGTGATGGAATTGAAAAGAAATCGTAAACTTCGGCGAATCTTCGGATTTCCTGTATAAAACTGAAGAAAAACTTCGCCTTATTATAGCATATATTTTTGGAAAATCAATCGTGGGAAACGCCGTCTCCATCCGCAAAATTGACGCATGGGGGGGAAGCATGCTACAATAAGAAAAAATGGAAAGGAACAGGTTGGCGCGCACGGAGAGGTGCGCCCGAACCGAATATATATGAATCAAGAAAATCCCTTTCTCAGCCTGATCCTCCCCGCGTATAACGCGGAGGCGTATCTGACAGAGACATTGGACAGCATTTTCTCGCAGGAGATGCCGTTTCGCGTGGAAGTGATCGTGGTCAACGACGGCTCGACGGACGGCACCCTGGCGCTCTTGCAGGACTATAAGAACCGATACGACAGCCTCACCGTCATCACGACGGAAAACGGCGGCCCCTCAAACGCGCGCAATGTGGGCATCCAGGCGGCCACGGGGGAATACCTGATGTTTGTGGACAGCGACGACTCGCTGCAAAGCGGCGCGCTTGCCCGCCTGGGCGAGATGGTGCGGCAGTCCGCGGCCGACTTGCTGATCTTCGGGTTTCAGATCTGCAACCTGCAATTGCAGCGCAATTTCTTCTATCAATATCCGACGGCGTTTCTGCATTCGCCGGGCGAGATCGGCGAAAAACTGGTGGACCTCTATCAGAAAAACATGCTGAACCAGATTTGGAACAAGGTCTACCGGCGGCGCATGCTGCTGGAAGCGGGGATTGCCTTTTTGCCTTTCCACTATGGGGAAGACCGCCTGTTCGTGTTTGAGGTGCTGCGGCATGCGCAGAATCTGCAGATCACCGAGGAGATCTTCTATAATTATTACATGCGCGACAACGACAGCCTGGTGAGCAAGTACTGTGCGGACAAGTTCCAGGTCTGCTGTCTGATCGACGAGCGCGTGACGGCGCTTGCGGCGGAGCTTTCCTCCCCCGGGGAGGAGGCGCGGCGCATCCTCAACTATATGTATGTGAAGAGCGTGATCTCCTGCGCGACCAACCTGTTTGGGCGGACCTGTCCGCTTTCGCACGCCCAAAAGCGCAAGGCGCTGGCCGCGATGCTGGAACATCCCCGCGTGCGGGAGGCGCTCCGGGTGCTGCCGCCGCAGACGAACGCGAAATTCCGCCTGCTTGCGCGGGTGCTCTCGTGGCGCAATGTCACGGTGGCCTATCTTGCCATGTGGGCGTCCACCAAGGTCATGCGGATGGCGCCGGCGGCGTTCATCAAGGCGAAGCACGCCGAGAATTTGGCGGACCAGAAGGAATAAAAAAGGTGCGGAGAGACCTCCGCACCTTTTTTTGTTACCTCCGGCTGCGCTGGGGCAGCGGGGACTCATAGGCGTCCATAAAGTCGTTCAGCAGGTTGAGCGCCTCGCCGAAGCGCTGATAATGGACGATCTCCCGCTCGCGCAAAAATTGCAGCGGCCCCAGGATTTGCGGGTCGTCGCAGAAGCGCATCGCGCCTTCGTACCCGGCGCGCGCCTTCTGCTCTGCCGCCATGTCGTTTGTGATGTCGGCGATGGGGTCGCCCGTCGTGCCGACATAGGCGCCCGTCCAGGGGACTCCGTTTTGGTCCTGCGGGAAGGGGCAGCAATTGTGGCTGGCCATCCATCCCTCCATCCCGGCGGCGCGCAGCTCTTCCACCGAGGCGCCGGCGAGCAGCTTTTTCATCATGACGCTCAGCATCTCCACATGGCTCAATTCCTCGGTGCCGATGTCCGACAGGATCGCGACGACCTGCGGGCAGGGCATGCAGTAGCGCTGGTTGAGGTAGGTGAGGCTCGCGGTCAATTCGCCGTTGGGCCCGCCGAGCAGCATGGCGAGCATCTTGGCCATGCGCGGGTTGGGGCGGATGTCGCCCAGCGGATAGATCAGCTTTTTTTCATAGATCCACATCGTTTAGTCCTCCTTGCCATAGTGGCCGGCCTGCCAGGGCCAATCCGCGCGCACCCATTTCCACTCGTCCGGGCTCACGGAGCCGCCGAAGTTGGAAAGCGGGCCGTAGTTTTTGACATACAGTTCCTTGAGGGCGGCGAGCTGTTCGGCATAGCAGTTGTAATCCGACAGCGCGCGGGCGTCGTCCGGATGCATATCCAAAAACAGGTTGATGTCGATGCAGATGAATTCGCATTCGGCGATCTGCTGCATCAGATGCCGCCGCTTATCGGGTGTGCGTGCGCTCTGCTCGGCGCAGCCGCAGGTTTTTTCGGTTTCCATCATTCGCTTGCCTCCTTGCAGCAGGGGTTGAGGGTGAGGTAGGGCATCGCCAGGTCGTTGAAAAAGGTGCCCTGGCGCAGCGCGGCCGTCGGGGGCGCGCAGTTGGAATAGCTCTGCGGCAGGACATATGCCCGGGCGTACATCCGGGCGTTTGCGGCATCCGCAAAGAAGTTGATCCGGTCGCAGGATTGCTCCGCGGCCGCACAGGTCGGCGCCTTGGAAAAGGCGCTAAAGGGATAGGCAGTTTCATTGGCACGCATAGGGATTCCTCCGTTTTCGTATAGGTTTGCTACTGTCTACAATATGGCAAACGCCGGGTTTTGTGCATTTTGGCGAAATGTAAAAATTTTTTGAGCATTCTGCGAATTCCCCGCGCCCGGGCGGGGCGGCATTGGAAACGGCGGGGAAAAATGCTATAATAAACGGAGTCTTTGGAAGGAAAAACGATGTTTGGATATGTTTTGACGGACACGCCGTCGCTTCGGATCCGTGAATATCAGGTGTATCACGCCTACTACTGTGGGCTTTGTCGGGCGCTCGGAGGGTACGGACAGGGCGCGCGGATGCTTTTGAGCTATGACTGCGCGTTTCTCTACCTCCTGCGGGGCGCGATGGAGGCATCCGTGGAAACGGCACAGCCCCGGCGCTGCCCGCGGCACCCGCTGCAAAAGCGGCCGATGCTGGAGACCGGCGGGGCGGATTATGCGGCGGCGGTCAACCTGCTGCTCGGGGAGGCCAACCTGCGGGATAAACGGCAGGACGGACAGGCATGCTATGCAGGGGCGGCGGTCGCCCTGCTGCGGCCGGCCTGTCGCCGGGCGCGCGCGGCGTATCCCGGTCTTGGGGAGAGCATCGATCGCCATATGGCGGCGCTTTTCGAAGTGGAGGCGCGGCAGGAGGTGGAGATCGATCGGGCGGCACACCCGTTTGCCCAGCTGCTTTCGGAGGTGTTCCGGGGCGCATATGCGCCGGAGGCGGAGGCGTTCGGCGCGCTCGGGTATGCGCTCGGGCGGTTCATCTACCTTGCGGACGCCTGGGAAGACCGGGCGGCGGACGCAAAACACGGGAATTACAATGTGTTTTTGCAAAAGTTTGCGGACGATGAGGCCGCAGCGCAGGAAAGCGCGGCGTTCAACCTGCGCAGTGCGGTCCATGCGGCAGGGGAAGCTTATGTGCGATTGACGCCGCAAAAGAACCGCGCATTGTTGGAAAATATTGTGTATCGCGGCATCCCGCAGGAGGCAGAGCGCGTCCTGCGCGGGGAGCCGCGCAAGAAAGAGAGGGGCTATGGATCCCTATAAAGTGTTGGGCGTACAGCCGACGGATACGGACGAACAGATCAAGGCCGCGTATCGGGCGCTGGTCAAGCGGTATCATCCGGACCGCTATCCCGACGCCGCGGAAAAGGAAGCGGCGGCGGAAAAACTCAAGCAGATCAATGCCGCCTATGCGGAGATCGAGCGCCTGCGCAGCGGCAAGGGCGCGCAGGACGGCGGATACGAGAGAGCCGGTTACGGCGGTTTCGCGGGCGACCCCCGCTATGCTCCGGTGCGCACGCGCATTTCCTTGGGCGATTTGCAGGGGGCGGAGGCGATGCTGGATGCGATGCCGGCGCAGGACGCCGAATGGCACTACCTAAAAGGCGTCATCTATTACCGCCGGGGGTGGATGGACGGCGCACGGCAGCATTTTTCGGCGGCGTACACCATGCGGCCGGACAATGCGGAATACGCGCGGGCCTATCAGACGGTGAACGAGATGGGCGGGTTCCGCAATTTCTATCGCCAATCGTCGGACGGCGATTTCGGCGCGTGCGACCTGTGCGCGGGCATGATGCTGTTGGACCTGTGCTGCGGGCGGCGCTGCTGCTGAGGGGGATCATATGCGGGATCTATCCAAAAAGACATTTCAAATAAGCCTGGGCGCGATGCTCACCGTGCTGTCGCTGCTGCTCCTATACTGTGCGGCGCTGCTGCCGGCGGGGCGGGTCACGCTGTATTTTCTAAGCTCACTCATGCTGGCGCCGATGCTCTATGAGCGGCAGCCGCGGGCGGCGTTTTTCGTCTATCTTGCGACGGGGGCGCTGAGCCTGCTCGTGCTGCCCGGCATGATCCGGAGCGTGCCGTACCTGCTCCTGTTCGGGCATTACGGCCTTGAAAAATACCATTTTGAGGAGCGCTATAAGCCGAAGCGCGCCTATCTGTATAAGTGGATCTCTTTCAACCTCTGCATGCTGCTCATCTATTTCACCTGTTTTTCGGCGCTGGCGGGGGAGGCGCTGCAAAAGCTGGCGCTGCCCTGGCTCATCCTGGGCGCGCAGGCGGCGTTTGTCGCGTTCGACTTTGCCTATTCGCAGGCAATCCGCTGCTATGGGCGGCACCTGCGGCGCATTCTGCTCGGGAACTAGGGAGGGGCGGCATGCTGAATTCGCTGTATCGAGTGCTGTCCGTCGGGCTAAAATACTGGTTTTTGCTGCTGGCGGCGGTGCTGGCGGGGATCCTGGTGGTCGCCTCGCGGCGGGAATACCGGGAACGCAAGGCGCTGCTCGGGCGGATCGGGCAATATGTGGGGTATCTGGAGATCCTGCGCGGCCTGCCGCAGGCGCAGGGCGTGCGCATCGGCATCGCGCGGGAAAACACGGTGGGCAGCGGCAAGGGCGCGGACATCATCCTGCGGCACCCGTCGGTGCAGCGGGCGCACGCGCTGTTATATATGCAGAATGGTGAGCTCATCCTCTCGCCGCTCAGCCGGGGCGTGACCAAGATTAACGGCCGGCGCGCCAATAACGCCTATGCGGTGCACACGGGGGACCATATCGCCTTTGGCGAGGTCGAGGCGCGGGTGTTTGTGCGGCCGGAGCTGGAAGGAGGGGACACATGAGCCGGTATCAGAAAAGCACGCGGGCGATTTTGCTGTTGGAGCAGCTCTTTTTGCTCTCGGCGTTTTCGCTGCTGTCCATCCGCACGGGGGAAGTCGACTTCCTGGCGATCGGCCTCGGGGCAGGGCTGTGCGCGTTCAATCTGCTGCAATACGGCATCCTGCGCGCGGCCTTCCGGCACATGGATCGCTTTGTGCTGTTGGCGGCGCAGTTCTTGTGGGATGTCGGGCTGGTCGTATTGTACCGGATCAAGCCGAGCTATGCCCTAAAGCAGGCGGTCATCCTGGCGGGGAGTACGCTCGCCATGGTGGCCGCGATGCTCGTCATCCGCAAGAGCCGGAACTTCGGCAAGTGGAACTGGGCGTTCATGGGGATGGCGGTGGCGCTCCTCGGGAGCACGCTGGTGCTCTCGCGCACAATCGGCGGCGCGAAGAACTGGATCCGTCTGGGGCCGATCTCGGTGCAGCCCAGCGAGTTCGCCAAGATTTTCTTCCTCATGAGTTCGGCCTACTTCCTCTCGACCCGGGACAAGCTGTTTTCCTTTGTGCCGTATGTCGCCTTTGCCGGGGCATGCGCCGTGCTGCTCGTGGCGGCAAAGGAGCTCGGCACGGGGCTATTATTTTGCGGCACCTTTCTTATCCTCTTTTTTGCGGCGACGGGGCGTGTGTTTTTGACGCTCTTTGGGGTGGGAGTGTTCGGCGCGGGCGCCTGCGCAAGCTACTATGTCTTTCCGCATGTGCGGACGCGAGTGGAGGTCTGGCTCGATCCCTGGGCCAGCTATAACGCGCAGGGGTATCAGATCGTGCAGGGGCTGATGGCGCTGGCCAGCGGCGGCCTGTTCGGCGTGGGGCTGGGCAACGGCATGCCCGAGGTGATCCCGGCGAGCCACACGGACTATATCTTCAGCGTGATCGGCGAGGAATTCGGCATCCTGTTCGCGGCGATCGTCATCGTGTTCTATCTAGTTTTTATTGTGCGTGGCATGTTGATTGCGCTGGACGCGCGCGAGACCTATGATGCGCTACTTGTTTTTGGATGCACCTGCATGCTGTCCTTGCAGGCGTTCATCATCATCGGCGGCGTCATCAAGCTCATTCCGCTCACTGGCATTACGCTGCCGTTCATCAGCTATGGCGGTAGCTCGCTCTTGTCCTCCATGCTGCAGCTCGGTATCCTGGAAGGCGTGGCGATCAAAAACGGCCGGCGCGAGGAGGAGGAATTGCAGCTGATGGGGGAGGACATCCTATGAAAAACGAACGGAAATTCCGCCGGAACATGCGCCTGTCGTTGGGGTTTTTTGTGTCGCTGTTCGTGGTGCTCATCGCCTATATGGGCTATTCGGTGCTGAAAAACGGCGCGGCGTGGTACGCGACGCCGTATAACCCGCGCATCGCCTCCGCCCGGGCGAACCTGGACGGCGGCACGATCTTTGATCGAAACGGCGTCGCGCTCGCGTGGAGCGAGGGGACGACCCGCCGCTATCACGCGGACAAAAGCGTCCGCCGCGCCTGTTCGCATGTCGTGGGGGACATCTATGGCAAGACGATCGGGGCGGAGACGACCTTTGCGAAATACCTCTACGGATTGGACGAAAGTGCGATCTCGCTTTTGGAGCGCATGCTGGCGGGGGAGGATGTGAGCGGGAGCGGCCGGGATGTTGCGCTCACGATCGATGCGAAGCTGAGCGAGTATATCTATAAGAAGATGCAGGGCCGCCGCGGGTCGATGGTCGTGCTCAATTATAAGACGGGCGAGGTGCTCGCGAGCGTGAGCATCCTCACCTTTGACCCGAACACGGTCAAGACGGACGAGCTGGAGGATTCCGCGCTCGTCGACCGCGCGACGATGGGGCGGTATCCGCCGGGCTCGATCATGAAGATCGTGACGGCTTCGGCGGCGGTCGAGCAGAAGCTGGACATTACCTATACCTGCACGGGCAGTGAGGTGATCGGGGGGCAGTCCGTGACCTGCACCAAGGCGCACGGCACGCAGAATCTGGAACAGGCGTTTTCCAACTCCTGCAACACCTATTTTGCCAACCTGTCGGTCAGCCTGGGCGGCAGCGTGTTGAAAAAGCAGGCGGAAAAGTTCGGGTTTAACAAGACCTTTGCGTATGCCGACCTGACGCTGTACCGCAGCAATTTCGAGCTCTCCGGCGAGGCGGGTGACCTCGCCTGGGCGGGCATTGGGCAGTATAACGACCTGGTGAGCCCGATGCACGCAGCGCTCATGGCGGCGGCCGTGGCCAACGGCGGCGTGATGTGCGAACCGAGGCTTTTGAAAAGCGTGGGCGGCAATGCCGTGTCCCGCTGGGGGGCGGACAAGAGCGTGCGCGTCCTGTCGGCAGAGACGGCGCAGGCGGTGAAGCAGATGATGGGCAAGGTCGTGCAGCAGGGCACAGGCACCTCGGCCGCCGTTTCGGGGGCGGTCGTCTATGGCAAGACGGGCACCGCGGAATATACGGAAAACGGAGAGGTCAAAAACCATTCCTGGTTTGTGGGCTTTTTGGACGAGGACCATCCCTATGCCGTATCCGTGCTGTTTGAAGGCGCGGGCTTTGGATCGGCGCACGCCGCGCCGATGGCGGCGGATGTGTTTGAATACCTGCTCAAGTGAGGGCGTATGAAGCTATACAGCAGTATCGTAGAAGAAAAACTGAAAACGCTGCCGAACGACCCGGGAGTCTATTTGATGCGCGATGCGCAGGGGACGATCATCTATGTTGGCAAGGCGCGCGTCCTGAAAAACCGGGTGCGGCAATACTTCGGCGTGGGGGCGCAGAAGATCTCCAAAACGGCGGCGATGGTGAGCCAGATCGCGGACTTTGAATACATCATCACGGACAGTGAGAAGGAAGCGCTCATCCTGGAATGCAACCTGATTAAGGAGTATCAGCCACACTATAACATCCTCCTAAAGGACGGCAAGCATTATCCCTATGCCAAGGTCGACCTGCACAAGGACTTCCCAACGATCGAGATCGTTCGCAAGGTGGAACGCGACGGCGCGAAGTATTTCGGCCCCTACCTCGAGGCGTATTCCATCCGGGAGATGCTGGACGCCATCTATAAGTTGTTCCCATTGCGCAGCTGCAAGCGGGAGATCACGGTGGATTCCCCGAAGGAGCGCCCCTGCCTCAATTATCAGATGGGGCGCTGCAAGGGGCCGTGCGCGCACAAGATCACGCGGGAGGAATACCGAAAGATCGTGGACGGCGTGCTGGAATTCCTCTCCGGCGACTATAAGCCGCTGCAAAAGCGTTTGCAGGCGGAGATGCTGGCCGCCTCGGAAAAGCAGGAATACGAAAAGGCGGCGGCCTATCGTGACAAGCTGCGCATCCTGGCGCGGGTGGAGCAAAAGCAGAAGGCGGGTTTCCCCGACCTCAAGGACCGTGATGTATTCGCGGTGGTGCAGGGCGAAAAGTATGCGGCGGTGCAGGCGTTCTTTGTCCGCAAGGGCAAGATCACGGGCGCCAAGCGGTTTTTCATGGAGGAACCGGGCAGTCGGGAGGAGATCATGGAGGGCTTTTTGAAGCAGTACTACATGGACGCTGCCTATATCCCGAAGCAGATCTATCTAAATACCCTGCCGGAGGACGCCGCACTGCTTTCGGAATGGCTGTCCGACCTCGCGGGGCGCAAGACGGAGCTCATCCTGCCGCAGCGCGGAGAGCATAAAAAGCTCACGGACATGGCGGAAAAGAATGGCCGCGAGGCGTTAAAGCGCAAGGAGCAGAGCGAGATCCGCAGCTTTGAACGCAGCGTCGGGGCGGCCCGAAAGCTCGGGGAGATCCTGGGGATCGGGTATATTCGGCGGATGGAGTGCTATGACATTTCCAACACGCAGGGCACGGATTCGGTCTCGTCCATGGTCGTGTTCATCGACGGCAAGCCGGACAAGAAGGAATACCGCCGGTTCCGCATCAAGACGGTGCAGGGCGCGAATGACTTTGCCTCGATGGCGGAGACGCTGGAGCGCCGCCTGCGGGAGGGCTTCCGGGCGGAGGACAAGGAACACGGCTTCGGCGCAGTGCCCGACCTCATCGTCATCGACGGTGGCAAGGGGCAGCTGCACAGCGCGGTGGACATCCTGACCTCGCTCGGGATGGAGGACATCCCGGTCGTCGGCCTCGCCAAGCGGGAGGAGGAGATCTTCCTGCCCGGGCAGGAGGACAGCATCGTCTTGGACAAGAATTCGCCGGAGCTTGGGCTTATTACCGCGATCCGCGACGAGGCGCATCGCTTCGCCATCACCTATCATCGGTCGCTGCGCGAAAAGCGGACGATCGCCTCCGAGCTGGACAAGATCCGCGGCGTCGGGCCCAAGCGCAAAAAGGCGCTCCTCGCGGCCTTTGGCGATGTGGAGGCGATCCGCGGCGCGAGTATCGACGAATTGGCGGCGATCCCTGGGGTGGATGTCACGACGGCGCGGGAAGTGTATAAGTATTTCACGCAGTGACGGGGATTCCCGCGCAAACTTTCTTTGCAAATCCGGAAAAAGGGGCTTTACTTTCCCGAAATTTTGGGATATGATAAAAATATCGTTAGAGAAAGGCTACTCCCATGAAAAACGCATTCGTGTTTGCAGCAGGATATTTTTATTATTACTTTTACTTTATGCTTCACAAAGTAAGAGTGATTTTTGCTGCTGAAAATGGGGTTTGCGCCTGAGAAAACAGGGGAAAGCATAGGGCTTCGCAGTGGAATCACTGAGAAGCCCTTTTTTATTGCGGAGGAATTTTTATGATAGCAGTTTTGAAGCCGGGCGTGACCCGCCAGCAAGTGGAAAATTTGATCACATGGTTCAAGGGCCGGGGGTTGGATGTGCATATTTCCGAAGGGAAGTTCCAAACGATCCTGGGGCTCATCGGCGACACGAGCAAGGTG
Source organism: uncultured Christensenellaceae bacterium (assembly GCA_934555865.1). Classification (GTDB taxonomy): domain Bacteria; phylum Bacillota; class Clostridia; order Christensenellales; family Christensenellaceae; genus QANA01. The sequence continues at coordinate 23,291 of CAKTFI010000006.1, forward strand.
GACATCGACCTGTTGAGCAGCCTGGAGATCGTCGAGTCGGTCAAGCGCATTTCCGACCCGTTCAAGAGCGCCAACCGGAAATTTCACCCGGAGGACACCGTGATCGACATCGGCGGGTACAAGATCGGCGGCGGGAATTTCCAATTCATCGCCGGGCCCTGCTCGGTAGAGACGCACGACCAGATCCTGGAGGTGGCGCAGGGCGTCAAGGCGGCCGGGGCGAACCTGCTCCGCGGCGGGGCGTTCAAGCCGCGGACTTCCCCCTATGATTTCCAGGGGCTCAAGGGCGAGGGCATCAAGCTCCTCCTGGAGGCCAAGGCCAAGACGGGCATGCCCATCGTCACCGAGATCATGAACATCAACAACATCGACCTGTACGAGGATGTGGATGTCATCCAGGTCGGCGCGCGCAACATGCAGAACTTCGACCTCCTAAAGGAGCTGGGGCACACGGACAAGGTGATCCTCCTAAAGCGCGGGTTGGCCAACACGATGAAGGAATGGCTCATGAGCGCGGAATACATCATGGCGGGCGGCAACGAGCGTGTCATCCTCTGCGAGCGCGGCATCCGCACCTTCGAGACCTATACGCGAAACACGCTGGACCTGTCGGCGGTGCCGATGCTCAAGGAATTGACGCATCTGCCCGTGATCGTCGACCCGAGCCACGCGACCGGATTGGCGCGGTTGGTGCGACCGATGGCGATGGCGGCGGCGGCGGCCGGCGCGGACGGCTTGATGATCGAGGTGCATAACGATCCGAAAAACGCCCTGTGCGACGGGGCGCAGTCCATCACGCCGGCGGAATTTGCCGATGTGGCAGAAAGGGTGCGGGCGATCCGCGAGGTGATTTTGAAATGAAGGTAGGCATCGTAGGACTGGGGTTGATTGGCGGGTCGCTCGCCAAGGCATATAAGGAGAGCGGGCAGGCCGAGGTGTTTGGCTGGGACACGGACGCGGACACTATGCTGCTCGCGAAAACGGTGGAGGCGATCGACGGCACGCTGGACGAGGCGGTGCTGCCGGACTGCGACCTCTTGCTCATTGCGCTGTACCCGGGCGCGGCCATCGAATACCTGCGCACGCATGCGCCGGAAATCTCGAAAAAGACCTTTGTCATCGACTGCTGCGGCGTCAAGCAGGTGGTCTGCGACGCGTGCTTCCCGATCGCGGAGCAATACGGGTTCACCTTCTTTGGCGGGCACCCGATGGCGGGCACGCAGTTTTCCGGCTTTGCCAAGAGCCGCAGCAGTCTGTTCCACGGGGCTTCGATGATCCTGGTGCCGCCGCGCTTTGACGATATTGAGCAATTGGACCGCGCCAAACAGCTCCTTGCGCCGGTTGGGTTTGGCCGGACGGTCGTGACGACGGCGGACAAGCACGACGAGATGATCGCCTTTACCTCGCAGATGGCGCATATCGTTTCCAACGCATTCATCAAGAGCCCCGCCGCACGGCAGCACAAGGGCTTTTCGGCGGGGAGCTATAAGGACCTGACGCGCGTGGCGTGGCTAAACGAGACGATGTGGACGGAGCTGTTCATGGACAACCGGCAAAAGCTAATCCGCGAGATCGACATCCTCGTGCATTCGCTCGAGGAATATAAGGAAGCGATGCAGCAGGAGGACGCGCCGCGCCTCAAGGAGCTTTTGCGCGAGGGGCGGATCTGCAAGGAGGAGGTCGACGGCGGACGATGAGAACGGTATTGGTGCAGACAGACCGCCCCTATGCGGTGCATATCGAAGCGGGGATCCTGAATCGCGCGGGGGAATTTGCGCGGCAGGCGGCCGGTGGGCAGACGGCTGTGCTGGTGAGCGACGACACGGTGGCCGCGCTGTACGGCGACCGGGTGGAGGCATCCCTGCGCGCGGCGGGGTATGAGACGCTGCGGTTCGTCTTTCCGCATGGCGAGGCCTCCAAGAATGCCGAGACCTACCTGTCGCTTTTGAACTTTCTGGCAGAGCATCGGGTGACGCGCAGCGACGCGGTCGTTGCGCTGGGCGGCGGCGTCACGGGCGACCTGGCGGGCTTTGCCGCGGCGACCTTCCTGCGGGGGATCGCCTATGTACAGATCCCGACGACGCTGCTCGCCATGGTGGATTCCTCGGTCGGCGGCAAGACGGCCATCGACCTGGAGGCCGGAAAAAATCTGGCCGGCGCGTTTTATCAGCCGTGGGTCGTCCTGTGCGACCCCGAGGCGCTGACTACGCTGCCGGCGGAGATCTTTGCGGACGGGTGCGCAGAGGTCATCAAATACGGCGTGATCCTGGACGAGGAATTGTTTGGCTGGCTAAAAGAGCCGATCCGGCCGCAGATCGACCGGGTGATCGAGCGGTGTGTGCAGATAAAGCGCGATGTCGTGGTGCAGGACGAACGGGACCACGGCGTGCGGCAGCTTTTGAACTTCGGCCACACGGTGGGGCACGCGGTGGAGGCCAACAGCCACTTTACCCTCTCGCACGGCCGGGCGGTGGCGATCGGCATGTGCATCGCGGCGCGCGCCGCGGCGGCAAAGGGACTGTGCAGCCGGGCCTGCGCGGCAGAGGTCGAAAAAATGGTCGCGCGCTATGCCCTGCCGCAGAAGACGGACTTTTCCGCGGCGCAGCTCGCCCAGGCTGCGCTGTCGGACAAAAAGCGCAGCGGGGCGGTCATTCACCTGATTCTCCCGGAGCGGATCGGGCGCTGCGTCATCCGGGAAGTGCCGGTGGAGGAGCTGGAGGACTTCATTGCGGCAGGGCTCGCGGAGGACGGCGTATGCAGGTGATCATCCAACCGGGGAGGCTCCGGGGAGAGGTCGCAGCCATCGCCTCCAAGTCGCACGCACACCGGCTGCTCATCTGTGCGGCGCTTTCCGACGGGCCGAGCTGGGTCGTCTGCACCGAGACCTCGGAGGACATCGAGGCGACGGCGGACTGCCTGCGCGGCATGGGGGCGGCGATCTCGCGCGAGGCGCAAAGCTACCTGGTGCGGCCGATCGTCCCCGAACGGACGGGCGTGCGCGACCTGCCCTGCCGGGAGAGCGGATCGACCCTGCGGTTATTGCTCCCCGTGGCCTGCGCATTGGGCGGGCGAAGCCGGTTTTTTGCGCAGGGGCGGCTGCCGGAGCGCCCGCTCTCCCCGCTCTATGAACAGCTTTTGCTGCACGGCTGCCGCCTGGGCGCACAGGGGGAGACGCCGTTTTGGTGCGAGGGTCCGCTCAAAAGCGGCGACTATGTGCTGCCCGGCAATGTCTCCTCGCAGTTTGTGAGCGGCCTGCTCTTTGCGTTGCCGCTCCTTTCCGGGGACAGCACGCTGCGCCTCACGGGTGAGGTTGAGTCTCGCCCGTATATTGATCTGACATTGCAGGCCGTGCGGCAGGCGGGGATCCGGGTGGAGGAGCAGGCGGAGACCTTTTGCATCCCCGGCGGGCAGCGCTATCATGCGCCGGCGGAATGCCGGGCGGAGGGCGACTGGTCAAACGCTGCATTCTGGCTGTGCGCGGGGGCTCTCAGCGCGCAGGGAGTGACCTGCACCAACCTGCGGCAGGACTCCCTACAGGGCGACCGGGCGGTCGTAGACCTGCTGCGCCGCTTTGGGGCGGTGGTAGAGCCGCGGCCGGAGGGTGTGACTGTGCGTGGGGGCAGCCTTTTTGGCATCGAGATCGACGCCGGGAACATCCCCGATCTGGTGCCGGTGCTGGCGGTCGTCGCCTGCGCGGCGCGGGGCGACACGCGCATTTTTCACGCGGAGCGGCTGCGCATCAAGGAGAGCGACCGTCTGCAAAGCGTGTATGAGGTGCTATCGGCGCTCGGGGCGGATATGGAGCTGCTCCCGGACGGGTTCTGCATCCACGGGCACGGCGGCCTTCGGGGCGGCCGGGTGCGAGCGCACGGAGATCACCGCATCGCCATGATGGCGGCCGTCGCCGCATCCATCTGCCGGGAGGCGGTGACGATCGAGGGGGCGGAGGCCGTGCGTAAGTCCTACCCCGGGTTCTTTTTCGACATGAAGGCGTTGGGTGCACAGCTGTGCATCCGGGAGGCATAACATGGGTTCGATCTACGGAGAAAATATCCATCTTTCCATCTTTGGGCAGTCGCATTCCCCGGCCATCGGGATGAGCCTAGACGGCCTCCCGGCGGGCAGGGAGGTCGACCTTGAGGAGCTTGCCGCGTTTCTCGCGCGGCGCGCGCCGGGGCGGAACGCCTATTCGACCAAGCGCCGGGAGGCGGATCTCCCGGAGATTTTGGGCGGGCTGGTGGACGGCAAGACCTGCGGCGCGCCGTTTGCGGCGATCATCCGCAATACCAACACGCGCTCTGGCGACTATGACAATCTGCGGGAGGTCCCGCGCCCGGGGCACGCGGATTATACGGCACAGCAGAAATTTGGCGGCGCGCAGGATGTGGCGGGCGGCGGACACTTTTCCGGCCGCATGACGGCGCCGCTGTGCATCGCGGGCGGCGTCTGCCGGCAGCTGCTGGCGCAGGAGGGCATCTTTGTGGGCGCGCACATCGCATCCATCGGCGGTGTCCGGGACGAGGCGTTTCACCCGGTGCGGGTGGACCGCGCAGAGCTTTCCGCCCTGGAGGCGAAGGAATTCCCCGTGCTGTCGGACGAGCGCGGCGCCGTGATGCGCGACGCAATCGAGCAGGCGCGGCTGGAGAACGACTCCGTGGGCGGGGTCATCGAATGCGCCGTGGTGGGCGCGCCCACAGGGCTGGGCGACCCGATGTTTCTCGGCATGGAGAACCGCCTGGCGGCGATCCTGTTCGGCATCCCTGCGGTCAAGGGGCTGGAATTTGGCAACGGCTTTGCCTGCGCAGACCTGCGCGGGAGCGAGAACAATGACGCCTTTTGCGTGCGGGACGGGCAGATCCAAACGGAGACCAACCGGCACGGCGGGATCCTCGGCGGCATTACCTCCGGGATGCCTATCCTGTTCCGCGTGGCCTGCAAGCCGACGCCCTCCATCGGGCGGCCGCAGCAAAGCGTGCAGATGCGCGAAGGGACAGAGACGACGCTGCAAATTCATGGGCGGCACGACCCGTGCATCGTCCCGCGGGCGGTGCCCTGTGTGGAGGCCGCGGCGGCCATCGCCGTATACGACGCATTTTTGAGTTATAAAAAGGAGAGATGACATGCAGTGGGAAGAATTACAAACGCAGATCGACGGGATCGACGAACAGATGCTGGCGCTGTTTCAAAAGCGCATCGAGGCGGCCAAGCGTGTCGCGCTCTGTAAGCAGGAACAGGGTCTGCCGGTGCAAGACCCTGCGCGGGAACGCAAAATATTGGCGCGCATGAGCGAGCAGGCGGGCGAGGAGCTTTCGACCTATGCCTATGCGCTGTATTCGGACATCCTGGACATGAGCAAGGCGAGCCAGGAAAAGGCGCTGCACCCGACTTCGCCGCTCCGCGAGCAGATCGAGCGGACGATCGAGAACACGCCCCGGCTCTTCCCGGAGTCGGCGGTCGTCGCGTGTCAGGGCGTGGAGGGCGCATATTCGCAGCAGGCATGTGACAAGCTGTTTTTGCACAGCGACATCCTGTATTTCAACAGCTTCGAGGGCGTGTTTTCGGCGGTGGACAACGGGCTTTGCCGCTACGGCGTCCTCCCGCTCGAAAACAGCACGGCGGGGTCGGTCAACAAGATATATGACCTCATGATGAAGTACAACTTCCACATCGTGCGCAGCACGCGGCTCAAGATCGACCACAACCTGCTGGCCAAGAAGGGGACAAAAATCGAAGAGGTGCGGGAGGTCTTTTCGCACGAGCAGGCGCTGAACCAGTGCGGCGAATTCCTGCGCAGCCTGCCGAACGCGAAGGCGACCGTCTGCGAAAACACGGCGATCGCGGCGCAGCGCGTGGCGGAATCCGACCGGGACGATGTGGCGGCGCTTTCCTCCCGCGCGTGCGCGGAGCTGTATGGATTGCAGGCGCTGGCCACCTCGGTGCAGGACCGCGGCAATAACTATACGCGGTTCATCTGCATCTCCAAGCAGCCCGAGATCTACCCCGGCGCGGACAAGACGAGCATCATGATGGTGCTGCCGCACCACCCGGGGTCTTTGTACAAGGTGCTGGCGCGCTTCTATTCGCTGGACATCAACCTGACCAAGCTGGAAAGCCGCCCGCTCCCGGACCGGGATTTTGAATTCATGTTCTATTTCGACCTGGTGGCCTCCATCTACTCGCCGCGCTTTGCGGAGTTGATGGCGGAGCTGGACGGCCTGTGCGAGGTGTTCAAATACCTCGGCAGCTATTCGGAGGTCCTCTGATGGCGGGAAGGTACGGCTTGCTGGGCGAGAAGCTGGGGCACAGCTTTTCGCCGGAGATCCATGCGCAGCTCGCGGACTATGCCTACGGCCTGATCGAAAAGCGGCCGGAGGAGCTGGACGCCTTTTTTGCCGAAAAGGCGTTTGACGGGCTGAATGTCACGATCCCCTATAAAAAGGCGGTGCTCCGGTATCTACAGGAGCTTTCCCCGCGTGCGCGCAAGATCGGGTGCATCAATACGGTGAAAAAGCGCGCGGACGGCAGCCTGTATGGAGACAACACCGACTATGACGGCTTTTTATACCTGCTGCGTCGGTTGGGCGTTTCGGCGGCGGGCAAAAAGGCGATCGTGCTGGGCAGCGGCGGCGGATCGCTGACCGCCTGCGCGGTGTTCCGCGAGGAAGGTGCGGCGGAGGTGGTCGTGATCTCGCGCAGCGGCCCGGACAATTACGAAAACCTTTCGCGGCATTATGACGCGCAGATTGTCGTCAACACGACGCCAGTCGGGATGTACCCGAACAACGGCCACGCGCCCATCGACCTGCGACCGTTTGTGCGCTGCGAGGCCGTGGTGGACATCGTGTATAACCCGGCGCGGACGCAGCTGCTGCTCGACGCGGAGCGGCTGGGCATCCCGGCGATCAACGGGCTGCCCATGCTGGTGGCGCAGGCCAAGCGGGCGTGTGAGGTGTTTTTGGACAAGCCGATCGACGACGCGCGGGTGGAGGAGATCACCCGAAGGATCGAAAAAAAGACGCGCAATGTGATTCTGATCGGCATGCCGGGCAGCGGCAAGACGACGATCGGGCGCGCCCTGGGCGAGCTTTGCGGGCGTGAGAGCGTGGACATCGACGCCTGCATCGTGGATCGCATCGGGATGAGCATCCCGGCCTTTTTCGCGGAACGGGGGGAGGCCGCCTTCCGCGCGGTGGAGACAGAGGTGCTTGCGGAGGTCTGTAAGCGAAGCGGGATCGTCATCTCGACGGGCGGCGGCGTGGTGACGCGGCCGGAAAACCGCGACCTTCTCCGACAAAACGGCGAGGTGATCCTGCTGGAACGGCCGCTTTCGGAGCTCTCGATCGCCGGACGGCCTGTCTCACAGAGCCGGAGCGTAGAGGTGCTGGCCAGGGAGCGGATGCCCCTCTACCGGGCGTGGAGCGATCGGCGTTTTGCCTGCCACGGTGTGCGGCAGACGGCGCAGCAAATCAAGGAGGAATTGGGATTATGAAATTCTTGGTCATCAACGGGCCGAATCTCAACTTTTTGGGGATCCGGGAACCGAACATCTATGGCGCGCAGACCTTTGTGCAATTGCTGCGCTTTATCGAAGCGGCGGCGCAGGCGGAGGGCGTGGAGGTTGAATGCTTTCAATCCAATCACGAAGGTGCTATTGTCGACGCGATCCAGCAGGCCTATTTCAACCACATAGACGGGATCGTCATCAACCCGGCGGCCTATACGCACACGAGCGTCGCTATCCTGGACGCCTTAAAGGCGGTGAACATCCCGGCGGTGGAGGTGCATCTGTCGGACATCTACACGCGGGAGGAATTCCGGCATGTGTCCTATCCCTCGCTGGTCTGTAAAAAGTCCATCTATGGCAAGGGCTTTGAGGGCTATCGCGAGGCGATCCGGTTTTTGAAGGAATATCTGGCCTGAAGCGTAAACACAGAGAAAAAAGGCTCTGACATCAGAGGTGATGCCAGAGCCTTTTTGTTGCGAGCGCGGCCAGGGAGAGTTTGAGCGCGTCGGGCAGCAGGAAGGGGACGACGCAGCGCATGAGCGCGGTGCCGAGCCCGATGGGGCCGGTGTTTCGCGCATAGAGGAACAGGTACCAGGCCGTCCCGAAGGCATAGCAGAGGGCGAGCCCGAGGCAGAAGGCGAATAGGAGGGAAAAGAAGCCGCGGCCGAACCGCTGGATGAGCGCGCCGGAGACCAGCGCCATCCATAGGAAGCCGAACAGGTACCCGCCGGTCGTGCCGAACAGGATGCCCAGGCCGCCGGAAAACCCGGAAAAGACGGGGACGCCCGCCGCCCCGAGCAGCAGGTAGACGCCGATGCTTAAAAGGGCGCGCCTGGTGCCCAGGAGGCCGATGCAGAGGGAGACGGCAAAGGTCTGCAGTGTGAAGGGGATGATCGTGGGGATGGACACCCAGGAGCAAATGGCGATGAGCGCGCTGAACAGGGAGATATAGGCGATATTTTTTGCGGAAAAGCGGGCTTTGGAAGAGGTGCTGCGGGACATGCGAAAAACTCCTTTGTGAATTTGCTGGCTCATTATCGCATATTCGGGAAGAAGTGTCAACTAGAATTGAAATATAAGTTTACCAAATGGGAGAAGAGGAAAGAAAGCAGGCAAAGCTCCCCTCTTTGCGCCGCAGGGCGGAGCCTTGCCGGGAAGTCCGGCGGCAACGCAAAAAACGCCTTGGCGGCGAAATCGTCAAGGCGTTTTTTGCGGGATGCGCGCTTAGAGCATGTCCGGCGGCAATTCGCCGGTCTCGGCGAGGCGGCTCAGCGCGTCGACGGCGGCCTGCTCGTCCTTGCCGTTGGCGACGACGGTGATGGTGCCGCCCTCCTGGATGCCGAGCGAGAGGACCCCCATGATGCTCTTGGCGTTGATCTTCTTATTTTCGCATTCGATCAGGATCTGCGATTCAAAATGCCCGGCCACATGCGTCAGCATGGAAGCCCCCTTGGATTTCAGCCCCGAGGGGATGTGGATGGTGAGTTCTTTATATAACATACGAAGAATCCTCCTTTGTGGGTTGTGAAACTCTATTTGTCCGGATGCGCGGCACGGATGGCGTCCGCGATCTCCGCGATTTTCCGAAGTCGGTTGTTGATGCCCGAGCGGCTCAGGCCGTCGCTTAAGAGGGCGAGCTCGCTGAGCGGTGCCTCGGGGTATCGGAGGCGGAGCTCCGCCGCCTCCCGCAGCGCGGGGGAAAGGCTTTCCAAGCCCTGATATTCGGCGATGAGCTGAATATTCCGGGTCTGCGCCATGGCGGAACGCACCACCTTGTCGATGTTAGCGTTTTCAAAGTTGATCTGCCGGTTGACCGTGTTGCGGATGTCCTTCAGCATGCGGGCATTTTCCAGCTCCAGCATGCAGCTGTGCGCGCCGGTGAGGGTCAGCACCTCGCTGATGCTCTGCGCGTCCTTCAGATAGGCGGAAAAGCCGCTCTTGCGCTCCAGGCATTTGGCGTGCAGAGAAAAGTGCGCCAAGACCGCGATGACGGCCTGCGCCGAGGCGCGGGAACCGGAGATGAACTCCATGTGATAGTCCCTGTTCGGGTCGGAAATGACGCCGCCGCCCAGGATCGCCCCGCGCAGGTATGCCGCCCGGCATCCCTCCTCCGCGAGCAGGGCCGCAAAGAGCGGAGAGTGCGGGTCGATGCGGAAGGGCAGGGCGAAGGGGATGGCCAGCCCCTCTAAGAAAGCGGGCGGGTCCGCCGGCTGGATGCGCAGCTCGTAGATCTCCTTTTGCAGGGGACTGCTGCTCTGCCGGAGCTGAGGGTCCATGCCATACAGCCGCTTGATCAGCGAAAAGATGCGGGTCACGACGCTCTTGTTTTCGGTGAGCAGCTTGAGCTGGATCCCCCCGGCGCCGAGCGAAAGCGCCCCGCAGGCATGCGCCAGACCGGCCAGCTCGGCCCGGGCGCCGGATTCATTTTTCAGCGGAACGAGGCAGAGGTCCTCCTTCACGCGCACGGAAAAAGACGGCATCGCGAGGCCTCACTTTGCGGAAAACCGGCGGCGGACGGCCGCCTGTTCCAGGTTGATGTCGCGGTGTTCCACGCTGGCGCGGCAATGGAGGCCGCACAGCCGCTCATAGAGCGCTTCGGCCAGCGCGACGCTGCGGTGCATGCCGCCGGTGCAGCCGATGCCGATGGTCAATTGCTTTTTGTCCTGCTGCAAATAGAACGGCGAAAGGTGCAGGATCATCTCGCAGGCCTTGTCCAAAAAGAACTGTGCCTCCGGGAAGCCCAGCACATAGGCGCTGACCTTGGGGTCCAGTCCGGTGCTCGTCCGGAATTCCTCGATATAAAACGGGTTGGGCAAAAAGCGCATGTCGAACACGAGGTCGGCGTCGATCGGGATGCCGCGTTTGTAACCAAAGGAGATGACGGACAGGAGCAGCCGCAGGTCGCTCTGTTCCTGATAGCGCTGATGCAGGACGGCCGAGAGCTGGCGCACGGTGTAGGTGCTGGTGTCGAGGACATAGGACGCCATGTCCTTGATGCGCTGCAACCGTTCGCGCTCGGCAAAGATGCCGGACAGGATGTTACCGCTTCCCGAGAGCGGGTGTTTGCGGCGGGTCTGCGTGAAGCGGCTGACCAGCGTGCTGTCGGAGGCATCGAGGAAGATGATATCCAGCGAGACATCCATCTGTTTCAGTTCCTCGATGGCGTCATAGATGGATTCAAACATGGCGCCCATGCGCATGTCCGCCGCGAGCGCGATGTTTTTGGGCGGGTTGGGGCTGGCCATGCAGATCCGGACGAACTGCGGGATCAGGGCCGGGGGGATGTTGTCCGCACAGAGGAAGTCAATGTCCTCCAGCGTCTTGAGGGCGGAGGATTTCCCCGCGCCCGAAATGCCGGTGATGATCGTCACTTTCATGCCTGCGTGCTCCTTTCGCAAAATTTGCCGCCGCCTCAGGGGCGGCCGAGGAAGCGGACTTCCGGTTCGAGCCGGATGCCCGTCTGCGCCTCGACGCATTGCTGCACATGTCGGATGAGCGCGCGCACATCGTCCGCCGTCGCGCCGCCGGTGTTGACAACAAACCCTGCGTGCTTGGGGGAGACCTGCGCGCCGCCCACGGCATATCCCTTGAGGCCGCACTGTTCGATGAGCGCGGCGGCATATCCGCCCTTCGGCCGCTTAAAGGTGCTGCCCGCGCTCGGAAAATCCAGCGGCTGCTTTTCGCGGCGCGCGGCCTGCAGGGCGCGGATCTTCTCGCGCGAGGCGGCGGGGTCGCCCGCAGGGAGAGAAAAGCGTGCGGAGAGCAGCGTGAGCGGCTGCTCCATGAGCAGGCTGTGCCGGTAGCGCAGGTCGAGCTGCGCGGCAGAAAGCGTGTAGATGCGCCCGGCGGGGTCCATGACGCGTGCGCTTTCCAAAAACTGCCCCAGCTCCCCGCCATAGGCCCCGGCATTCATATACACGCCGCCGCCTACCGTGCCCGGGATGCCCGCGGCGAACTCCAGCCCGGAAAGCCCCGCGTCTACCGCGGCGGCAGATAGGGCGGAGAGCTTTGCCCCGGCCTGCGCCGTGAGGCAGTTCCCCTCCCGCGAAATAGCGGAGAACTGCTTGCCGAGCAGGATCACCGCGCCCGCGATGCCGCGGTCGCTCACCAGGACATTGGAACCGTTGCCGAGCACGATCGATTCCCCCGCGAACAGCCCCAGGCAGAAGGCAAGCTGCCGCTCGTCCGCCGGAAAGACGGCGAGGTCGGCCGGGCCGCCGATGCGGAAGGTCGTGTATGCCGCCATGGGGAGGTTTTCCTCGAAAGAAATGCCGTTTTCCTCCAAAAGTGCCGCGAGCGCCTGATTCATCCGATCCTCCTCCCGGGCCGCCGAGACCGCCCGATGTTTCTTAACTTTATTTTACACGAAAGGCGAGGGTTATTCAATAAACAAAGCGGCCTATTTGCCCAATTGCCACACTTTTGCACATTCCTCTGCCGAAGCGGGGAGTTGTGGCGCGGCCGCAAAGGCAAAACTGTTGGGGATGCGGGCGCATTTTTGCAGGCGGGTGTATTCCTGATGATAGAGCGGCGCATCGGCGTAGAGATCCTCCTGCGCCGTCGTGGGCAGCAGGTATAGTGAGGCGAGCGCGCGCTGCGCCGTGCGGGAGAGCAGCGCGGCGGCAAATTCCTGGCAGATCGCCTCCTTTGGGGCGTCCATCCCGGCGCGGACGCCGATGAGCTGGCACAGGTCGGTGTAGTCCGAAAAGCCATAGACCTGCGGGGAGAGCACGGTGCTTTGCGATTCCGCCCGTTTGATTTCGGCGGCGGGAGAGAGCAACAGCGGGACCTCGCCCGCCCAGAAGGCGGAGGCATCGGCGGGGGCGCTTTGCCAAAAGGAGCGCGATTCCTCCGCAAGGGCGCCGTTTCGGGTGCAGAAGAGGGCGGCCTCCGGGAAGCTCCCCGCGGGCCGCGACAGGCTGGCCGAAAAAGTCCCCGCGGAGAGCAGCGCCTGCGTCCATTCCGAAAGCGCCGGGGCGCTCCACTCGGTCTCGAGGGAAAGCGGCGTGTCTCCGGCAAAAAAGGCGTCGGGGTTGGCGGAGAGGGTATAGAAATCCGCCATATAGGGATAGGCATAGACCTTGCCGCCCGACCGCCCGACCTGCCGGAAGGGGCGGAGCAGGCTGCCGTTTGCGGGCAGCGGGCAGAGGGCGGAGGCATCGGCAAAGAAGCCGAGCGGGAAGGAGACGAGGTCAGGAAATTCCCCGGCGGCGATGGCCTCGCGCGCTTCGGGGACGGAGAGGGCGCGCAGCTCGACAAAGACATAGGGGTTTTGCTGCTCAAACGCCCGGATGCGCGCCTTGAGGTAGGAAACGCCGCTTTCCCCGCCCGTTTTGAAGGAGACGATGTGCCAGAGCACGAGGTCGCCCGTATAGCGCGCCTGCCGCTCCTGCGCCCACAGCGTATAGGTGTTTTTGTGGATCCCCCGCAGCAAAAGGGAGGGGGAGATTGCGCACAGGCCGGCGAAAAACAGGCATAAAAAAAGAGTAAAAGCCTTTTTCATGAAGAAAGCCTCCGGTTGCTTTTACTCTATTTGTATGTCCGGCGCGCCGGAAGATGCGGCGGGCCGCGCCTCAGCCGAGCAGGTTTAGGAGGTCCTGATCCAGCGAATCGGCCGGGTTGTGCCCGAGGGACTTCAGGCGGAAGTTCATGGCGGCGACCTCGATGATGATCGCGAGGTTGCGCCCCGGGCGCACGGGGATGGTGATCTTGGGGATATCGACGCCGAGCAGCGTCGTGTATTCCGTGTTCATGCCCAGGCGCTCGATGTCCTTGACATCGCCGGCGGCCAGGTGGATGCACAGTGTGATCGTCTTGCTTTCCATGACGGCGCCCATGCCGTACAGCACGGAGACATCGACAAGCCCGATGCCGCGGATCTCCATCAGGTGGCGGATGACATCCGGCGCGCGCCCAACGAGCACGCTGTCCGAAATTTTGCGGATCTCGACGACATCGTCGGCGATCATGCGGTGCCCGCGCTTTAGAAGCTCGAGCGCCGTCTCGCTCTTACCGATGCCGGATTCGCCGGTCAAAAATACGCCCACGCCATAGACATCGATGAGTCCGCCGTGCCGGGCGATGGTCGGCGCCAATTCGTTGTCTAAGAAGATGGAGACCATGTTGTAGATCTTCATCGTGTCCTGCGTGGACAGGAATAGCGGGACATCGTGCCGGCGCGCGGCCTCGATGATCATGTCCTCCGGATACTGATCGCGGGAAATGATGACGCACGGGATGGGGTAGCCGAAGTAGGTTTCCAGCCGTTCCTGCCGTACCTCGGGTGCGAGGCTTTTTAGGTATTCGATCTCTCCCTTGCCGAAGAGCTGCACACGATCCATGGAAAAGTATTCGAAGAAGCCGCTTAGCTGAAGCCCCGGGCGATTGACATCGCTTGAGTGAATGTTGAAGGTCTTCTGGTCGCCCAGATAGAGGGGCGTGAGCTGCAATTCCTCGATGAATTTCTTAACTTTGACCGTCTTTTTCATAACGAATCATTTCTCCAGTATGAATTTTTCGATGACTTCCGTAACTCCTTCGTGGTCGTTGTCGGCGGAGATGTAGTCCGCAATCTCCTTGATTTCGTCGAGTGCGTTGCCGACGGCGACGCCGAGGCCCGCGTATTCGATCATGCTGGCGTCGATCTGGTTGTCGCCGATGGCGATAAGCTCACTCTGCTTGAGGCCGAGCTTTTCCGAAAGAATCTTGAGCGCGACACCTTTGTTGCCCTCGGGGTTGTTGAGCTCAAGGAAGGTCGGGCGGGAACGGCCGATGTTGAGCATCGGGAAGCGTTCCTTGAGCATCGGCTGAACCTCCTTCAGGCGCTCCGGCGACTCGATGATGAGGATCTTGGGCGTTTCGATGTGTTCGCGCTCGAACAGGTGCGGATCCTCCACCGGGTTGAGGCCGCTGATCTCGTGATAGACATCGCTCGAGGGCGTGTGCTTTTGAAAGATGTAGTTCCCGTCGTCAAAGATCTGCACATACAGGCCCTCTTCCCGGCAGACATCGAGCACCTGCTTTGCGATCTCCGGCTGAATATAGCAGGTGTGCAGGATGTTAAAGTCTGCGTCTACAACCTGCGAACCGCCGCCGCAGATGGCCGGGGAATGAAGCCCCAGGTCCTTGGACAGCACCTTGACATTGGCGGCCATGCGCCCGGAGGCCAACACGACATAGGCGCCGGCGGCCTCCGCCTCCTGCATCGCCCGGATGGAGCGTTCGGTGATTTTTTTATCGCTGGTGATGAGCGTGCCATCCATATCGATGGCGATCAGTTTATAGGACATGCGTTTTTGGTTCCTTTCTTGAATTTCCTCTTTTTATATTATAGCGAAAGAGCAAACGAAAGGCAAAGTGTTTTGCGCGAAAATTGCGGGCGAGCGATTTCTATTCCAAGCAATTTATGGTATGATATTCTAGACAGAGTTTTGATCGTAAACGGTAAGGAGAACGGGAATGAGCGGATTTGTGCATCTGCATGTCCACAGTGAATACAGCCTCCTGGACGGGGCGGCCCGCATCGGGGATGTCATCGCTAAGGCCAAGGCGCTGGGGCAGACGGCCATCGCCATCACCGACCATGGCGCGATGTATGGGGTGGTGGATTTTTATAATGCCGCCAAAAAGGCGGGGATCAAGCCGATCCTCGGCTATGAGGCGTATGTGGCGGCGGATCTGCATGAAAAGACAAGCAAGAACCGGGAATATGCGCACCTGCTGCTCCTGGCAAAGACGCAGCAGGGGTATCAGAACCTCATGCAGCTCTGCTCGATTGGCTTTTTGGAGGGCTATTACTATAAGCCGCGCATCGATTACGACACGCTGGAAAAGTACAGCGAGGGACTCATCTGCTCCTCGGCCTGCATCGGTGGTGACCTTCCGCAGATGCTCCTGCAAGGGCGCATGGAGGACGCGCGAGCACTGGCCGTCCGCCTCAAGGGCATGTTCGGGCGGGATTTCTATATCGAGATACAGGACCACGGCCTGCCGGAGGAGCGGCGCGTCAACCCGCTGCTCATCGCGCTGGCGCGGGAATTGGACATTCCGCTCATCGCGACCAACGATAGCCACTATGTGGAAAAGGAGGACGCTCGGGCGCAGGACATCCTGATGTGCCTGCAGATGGGCCGCACGCTGGCGGACGGCGGCGGACTATTCCAAACGGACGAATTCTATATCAAGAGCGAGCAGGAGATGCGCGCGCTGTTTTCCTATGTGCCCGAGGCGCTGGACAACACCGTCAAAATTGCCGAGCAATGCAATGTAGAGATCGAGCAGGGCGTGTTCCACATGCCGAAGTACGAAGTGCCGGGCGGGATGGACGACAAGGCATACCTGGAAAAGCTGGTGCGCGAAGGCATGGCGCGCCGCTATGGCGAAAACGCAGCGGCGCACGAGGAGCGCATGACCTATGAGCTCGGCGTCATCAACTCCATGGGCTTTACCGACTACTTCCTCATTGTGTGGGACTATGTGAACTTCGCCCGCGAGCAGCACATCATGGTCGGGCCTGGGCGCGGCAGCGCGGCGGGCAGCATCGTGGCCTATGCGCTCGGCATCACGGACATCGACCCGATCGAGTACAACCTGCTGTTCGAGCGGTTTTTGAATCCGGCGCGCGTCAGCATGCCGGATATCGACATCGACTTCTGCATCGAACGCCGGCAGGAGGTGATCGAGTATGTGGCGGAAAAGTACGGGCGCGACCATGTGGCGCAGCTCATCACCTTCGGCACGCTGGGCGCCAAGCAGGTGGTGCGCGATGTCGCGCGGGTCATGGGCATCAGCGTGCAGGAGGCGGACCGCGTCGCCAAGATGATCCCCTTTGCCGTCAAGATGACGATCCAGCAGGCCCTCGAGGAATCGCCGCGCCTGCGGGAGGAATACGAGAACGACGAAAAGATTCACGAATGGCTGGACATGGCCATGAAGATCGAGGGCATGCCCCGGCAGAGCTCGACGCACGCAGCTGCGGTCGTCATTTCCGCAAGCCCGGTCACGGACTATTCGCCGCTCGTCCTCAACAAAAAAGATGAGAGTATCACGACGCAGTACAACATGCACAACATTGAGGCGTTGGGGCTGTTGAAAATGGACTTTCTGGGGCTGCGCACGCTCACGGTCATCCGCGACGCGGTCGCGCTCATCCGCAAAAACCGCGGGATCGAGGTGGATATGGATCACCTCGACTTTAGCGACCCGGCGGTGTATGCGCTCATCTCCTCCGGCGAAACGGACGGCATCTTCCAGCTGGAAAGCGACGGCATGCGCTCGCTTATGAGCCGCCTGCACCCGGAAAACCTGGGCGACATCATGGTCGGCATCTCGCTGTTCCGCCCCGGCCCGATGGCTAAGATCCCGGACTATATCGAGTATAAGCATCATCCGGAAAAGGTAAAATACGACCACCCGTTGCTGGAAAAGATACTAAAGGACACCTATGGCTGCATGGTCTATCAGGAGCAGGTCATGGAGATCGTCCGCGACATGGCGGGCTATTCGCTGGCGCGCAGCGATGAGGTGCGCCGCGCTATGGCGAAAAAGAAAAAGGATGTCATGGAGCGCGAGCGGCAGATCTTTGTCTATGGCGGCGACGGGATTGAGGGCGCGGTGCATCGCGGCGTGCCTGAGGCAACGGCGCAGCGGGTGTTTGACCAGATGATGGACTTTGCGCAGTATGCGTTCAACAAGTCGCACGCCTGCGCGTATGCGGTCGTCGCCTATCAGACAGCGTACCTCAAGTGCCACTACACGGCGGAATTCATGACGGCGCTCATCAACAGCTTCATTTCGACGGCGGACAAGGTCTCGCACTATCTGCGCTACCTAAAGCAGTGCGGGCTGGAGATCCTGCCGCCCAGCATCAATGCGTCGGAAAAATATTTCGATGTGCAAAATGGGGCGATTCGCTTCGGGCTGGCCGCGCTCAGCAATGTGGGCGACTCCATCGAAGGCGTGTTTGCGGAACGACGGGAACACGGCCCCTACCGGGACTTTTCGGACTTCATCAAGCGCAATGTGGCAGGACTCAACAAGACGCAGATCGAGTCGCTCATCCTTTCTGGGGCGTTTGACGAGCTCGGGGCCAAGCGGTCGCAGCTCATGGAGGTGTATGACCGCATCTTTAAGAACGCGCAGGCCGACGCCAAGCGGGCGAGCTCCGGGCAGATGAGCCTGTTCGACCTCGCGGGGACGCCGGCGCTGCCGGAGGTGGCGCTGCCGGATATCCCGGAATATGACGACCGGCTCAAGCTGACGCTGGAAAAGCAGAAGGTCGGCATGTACCTGTCCGGGCATCCGCTGCAAAAATATGCGGCGGAATTGCAAGGCGAGGCATGGACGGTGGAAAAGATCCTTGCCCGCGCGGAGAACCCGGAGACCGTGAAGGACATGGAGGGCGCGACGGTCGAGCTGGCGGGCATCTTTTCGCAGCTGAAGGCGCGCACGACGCGCCGGTCGCGGCAGATGATGGCCAACGCGACCTTCGAGGACCTGACGGGGAGCATCGGGATGCTCATCTTCCCCGCCGCGTATGAGCAGTATAAGGACACGATCCAGATGGACGCGATCTGCCGGATTCGCGCGCGCGTGTCCGTCGGGGAGGAGACCGAACTGCTGCTGGAGGCGGTGCAGCCGTACACCGGGCCGCAGCAAAAGCCGAATTGGAGCTTCCGTGCGCCGCAGCAAAAGCCGCAGGCACACAGCGCCGCCCGGGTGCGGGAATTGCGCATAAGCCTCCCGGAGGAGGACATCGCGCAGATCCGCGCGATCAAGGAGGCGCTTTCGGGCTGCTATGCGGTCTGGGGGGCGTCCGTCAAGGTGTGGATCCAAAAGACAGACCGGCGATATACCCTGAAACCGGTCAAGTACTCCGAGGAGCTGCATCGAAAACTAGAGGAAATTTTGGGCGCGGAGAATCTCGAAGTGATTTCGTAACTTTTTATTGTACGCAAAAAAAAAGTGTGATAAAATGGGCGTTGTGCAATGGGGGCGGCGGTGGAATTGCAAAATTCCGTCCAAACGGCAAGGCAAGTGGGGAAACAAGTCGGGCCGTCCGCGGTTTCCCGGTGGGATCCTTCTTTTGTTCGGATATCTTTGATCAATTATATAAATCGCCCTGGGATGGGCAAGTTGGAGAATTCATATGAAAAAGATTGCGGTACTTACAAGCGGCGGCGACACGCCGGTCATGAACGCAGCGATCTATTCGGTCGTGCGCATGGCGAAAAGCAAAGGAATGGATGTCATGGGTGTGATCCGGGGGTACTCCGGGCTGATCCACGGCGATTTGACGGAACTGCTGCCGGAGCAGGTTGAATATATCTCCAATCAGGGCGGAACCATTTTGAAGAGTGCCCGCTGCCTCGAAATGCTGACGGACGAGGGCAAGGAAAAAGCAGTGCAGACGCTCAAGGATTTCGGCATCGAGGGGTTGATCGTCATCGGCGGCGACGGGAGCTTCAAGGGCGCACGGGCGCTCACGCATATGGGTGTGCCGGCGATTGGCCTGCCGGGCACGATCGACAACGACATCGCCTATACCGACTATACGCTGGGCTTTGACACCGCGATTAACACCGCAGCGCAGGAGATTGCCAAGATCCGCACGACAATGGTCTCGCATGACCGCATCTGTGTGGTGGAGATTATGGGCCGGCACTGCGGGGATATGGCGCTGCATGTCGGCGTCGCGGCGGAAGCGGACTTTATCATCGTGCCTGAAGTGCCGTTCGATCTGGACAAGATCTGCGAAGAGATCGCGGCGCGGGAACAGCGTGGCCGCGAGACGAGCATCATCGCCTTGTCCGAAGGCGCGGGCAACAGCGAGGAGATCGCCGAATACATCAAGGAGCGCACAGGCCGCGACATGAAGCGTGTCGTGCTGGGATACACACAGCGCGGCGGCGAGCCCACCGTGTTTGACCGCATCCTGGCCATGAAGATGGGCGCGCGCGCGGTCGAGCTGTTGGAAAAGGGCATCGGCGGCCGGGTGGTCGGCATCCGCCAAAACGAGATCGTGGACGACGACATCGACGAAGCGTTGGCGATGGAGCTGAAGTTCAACCATGAGCTGTATGCGCAGTATGAAGCGATGACCAATTATTGAGTTTCTTCTATAAAAGAAAAAAGCGTATCGGGAGACCGATACGCTTTTTTGTTATGCCCGCACAATGTGGTAGTAGGCTCGCGCCGTGAGCGCATAGATGCAGGCGTAGATGAGCGCAAAGCACAGGATGGTGACGGCCGTGCACGCCGAAAACAGATGCACATTGCTGAGCGACAGCACGCGCAGCAGCCGGACGAGCATCGGGAAGGCGGCGGCGATGTGCAGGCAGGCGGCGGCCAGCGGCAGGAAGAACACAGACAGCACCTGCGAAGAGATCGTGCGCTTGACCTCTGCGGATGTCATGCCCACCTTTTGTAGGATGCGGAAGCGCTGCTGATCCTCATAGCCTTCGGAGACCTGTTTGTAATACATGATGAGTACGGTCGCCATCAAAAACAGGGTTCCGAGGAAGATGCCGAGGAAGAATAGACCGCCGTAGATGCTGTAGAAGTTGGTGCGCGAGTAGGCGACGCACTGAAAGAGGAGGGGTGTATTTTTTCCCGCACGGTCCATGGTCAGTTCCTGCAAAAAGCCGCAGAGCGCGGCTTGTCGCTCGGTCCCATCCGGCACATCGACACCATAGTAGAAGTGCAGTGCATCGTCTTCGATCTGGATGGGGTCTGTTTTGAGCGCCCGTTGCACATCGATGACTGCCTGCGTATCCGGCAGGACGACATAGTACAGCGGTTCTGCCCAGACGGTGTTATGCGAATCCGGATCTACCGGGAAGTCGGAAAGCGCCTGCCGCACGCGGAAGGAGATGCCGTTTATGGAAATCTCTTCTCCCTGGGCAAAGGCCCGGCCCTGCGCGGAATAGACGAGTGCCTCGCCCGGCGCCAGCGCCTGCGCCTCGCCCTGGATGCGGTTGTAGTCCGCAAGCGGCAGGATGAGGAGGCCCGCATGGGGATCGTCGGCATACTGCTCCGTGGAAGGAGAGAACACTCCTTTCCGCTGTCGCAGAGTGAAGGAGGCATAGCGGTAATAGAGCGGGTTTTCCGTCGCGATGCCACTTTGCGAAATGGCATCGTCCCAAAAGGCGAGGTATTGTGCATAGTCCGCTTCGTCGAGCTGCCCCGAGACCTCGAGGTCGCGGGGATATTGCGCGCGCAGGCTGCCCTCCAGCCCAAAGAACAGCGAGGTGGTAAACGAGAGCATGACGAGCACCATCGTGGACAGGATGCAGATGTTGGAGAGGCCGACGGCATTTTGCCGCATGCGGTGGAGCATGCCGGACACTGTGGGGAAGTGCCGGGGCGTATAGTAGTACCGCTTGTTTTTGCGCAGCGCCTTTAGAACGACGATGCTCCCGGCGGTGAACAGGCAGTAGGTGCCGAGGATGACGAGCAGCACGGCGACAAAGAACAGCCCCATCGCCTTGAGCGGCTGCCGGGTGAAGATCGCGATGCTATACCCCGCGCCCAGGCTGAGTGCGCCGAGTAAAAATAGGCCGGTCCGCGTCCTCGGCTCGCGCTCGCCCTCTTCGGACTGGTGCAGCAGTTCGATGGGCTGTACACGCCGCACCTGCCGTACATTGCGCAGCAGGATGCATAGGAAGATGCCGCTGAACAGGAGGCAGGCGGAAAGAAACGCCGCCGGGGAGACCTGAAACCCGAATTGCAGGGGGAAGTCTACAAGGTTGCACAGCAAGAGGAGCATCAGCTTGGAAAACAGGATTCCGGCGCCCAGCCCGCACAAGAGCGAGAGGGTAAAGACATAGAGCGTCTCGATCAGCAGAACGCGCGCGATGTGCTTCTTTTCCATGCCGAGGATCTGATACAGCCCGAGTTCCCGGGTACGGCGCTGCATGAGAAAACGGTTGGTATAGAACAGGAGGATGGCCGAAAAGACGGCGATGACGCCGACGCCCAGGTGGAGCAGCGTGACAAGCGTTTGTTCGTCCGCGATCCCGTTGTTAGCGGCCAGAAAGGACAGGATATAGTACATGGCGACCGTCCCCGTGCAGGCGAGCAGGTAGGGGAGGTAGAACTTGGCGTTTTTGCGCATGTTGGAGGCCGCCAGGCGCGCATAAAAAAGTCGATTTTTACGCATGATTGTCCTCCTGCGCCTGTGCCGGCCGCCCGCCTGTCGTGAGGACGGTGAGCGCGTCTGTGATGCGTTCGTACATGGCTTCGGGCGACAGCGCGCCGCGATAGAGCTGGTGGAACACCTCGCCGTCCCGGATGAACAACACGCGGGAGGCGTGGCTCGCCGCCTGAATGGAATGCGTGACCATGCAAATTGTCTGCCCCTGCGCATGGATCTCGGAAAAGATTCGCAAAAGGTCGCCGGCCGACCGGGAATCCAGCGCGCCCGTCGGCTCGTCGGCGAGGATAAGCTGCGGCGCGGTGATGAGCGCCCGCGCGACGGCGGTGCGCTGCTTTTGCCCGCCGGAGATCTCATAGGGGAACTTGTCAAGCAGCTTAGAAAGCCCGAGCCTTTGGGCGAGCGGCGTCAGCTTGGCGGACATTTCCCGGTACCCTTCCCCAGCCAGCACGAGCGGGAGCAGGATGTTGTCCCGCACGGAAAAGGTGTCGAGCAGGTTGAAGTCCTGAAACACGAACCCCAGGTTTTTGCGGCGGAACAGCGCCAGATCGCTCTCGGGGATGCGGAGCATATCCTGCCCGTTTAGGTAGAGCTCCCCGCCGGTGGGGCGGTCGAGCGAGGCGAGGATGTTGAGCAGCGTCGTCTTTCCGGAACCGGATTCGCCCATGATGGCGACATATTCTCCCGCTTCGATCGAAAAGGACACATTGGAAAGCGCCTGGACGGCATGGCCGCCAAAGCGCGTCGTATATATTTTCTTGAGATTTTGCACTTCGAGTAGTGGCATAGGTGCGCTCCTTTCAAAATGGTCATCGTTCCATCCCCAGTATGGCAAAACAAAGGCGCGCCAGCCATCGAATTCCCTTACAGTTTGCGGGCAAAGCTTACAATTTTGTAAGGCAGAGCTCATTCGGCCTCGAGCGGTGGGATGTTCAGCCCGATGCGCACGCGCGTGCCCCGCCCGACGGCGGATGTGATCTCCATAGAAAGGGAGAGGCGGGAGAGGATGCGCCGGCACAGATACAGCCCGAGGCCGGTGGATTTTTGCTCAATCCGCCCGTTGTAGCCGGTGAAGCCGCGCTCGCCCAGCCGGGGCAGGTCCTCCGGCGCGATGCCGATGCCGGAGTCCTCGATCACTAGCGCGCGGGAGGGGGCAGCTTCGGCATAGAGCGAGATGCTCCCCTGCGGCGTGTATTTGAGCGCGTTGGAGAGCAGCTGCTCCACGACGAAGCAGAACCACTTCTCGTCGGTCAGGATCTGCATGTGCGTGGGTGTGAAATGCAGCGCGATTTTTTTGCGGATGAACAGGCGCGAAAACTTGCGGATGCTTTGCCGCAGGAGCGTGTCCAGGTCGTGGCGGCGCAGCAAGAGGTCGCCGGAAAGCGACTGCGCCCGCACAAAGCCGAGCGCCATGTCCACATATTGTTCGATGGAAAAGAGCTGCTCCAAAAGCTCCGCCGGGTCGGCCTCGCCGCTCTGCAAGAGCAGGTGCATGGCGGCGATGGGCGTCTTGATCTGGTGCGCCCAGAGCGAATAGGATTCGGAAAGCTCGGATAGCGCCACTTCCTTTTGGCGGATCGCCGCGGCGCGGCTTTCCTCCAGGGCAGACAACAGCGCCTGATAGTCCGCCTCTAGCCCGTCGGCCGGCGGCGGGAGGGGAGGCAGCAGCACGGAAATGTTCTGCTTTGCGCCCGTAAGCAGCCTGCGGCGACGGCGATAGGAGAGGTATTGCAGGCACAAAAGCACTGCCAAAAAGCAGAAGTCGAGCAGAAAGGCATAGAGGAACGCTTCCCGGGGGAGCTGGTAGAGCGAGAACACGCCACCGAACAGGGCGGCCGCCCCGAGCGCGGCGAGGATCGAGAAAAACGCCTGTTTGCGAAAGGAAAAGATCATGCATGCCACAGGCTACAGGCAGAGCTGATAGCCGAGCCCCTTTCTGGTTTGGATGGCGTCCGGAAGGCCCAATTGCTCGAGCTTTTTGCGGAGGCGCGTGATATTGACGCTTAAAGTGTTGTCGTCGACAAAGGCGTCGCTTTCCCAGAGCGCCTGCATGATCCTCTCCCGCGAGAGCACTTCCCCTGGATGCTCCAAGAGCAGCTGCGCCAGGCGGAATTCATTTTTGCTGAGCGGCAGCTGCGCGTTCGCATGGGAGAGCGTGGCCTCGCGCAGATTCAGGGAGAGCCCGCCGCATTCCACGACCTGCATGCTGCCGGAAAAGGTATAGGCGCGGCGCAGCAGGGCCTGGATCTTGGCGGTCAGCACATCCAGGTCGAACGGCTTGGCGATGAAGTCGTCCGCCCCCATCTGCACGGCCAGGATGATGTTCATGTTTTCCGAGGCAGAGGAAAGGAAGATGACCGGCGCCTTGGAAAATTTGCGGATCTCGCCGCACCAGTAAAATCCGTTGAAAAAGGGCAGCGCGATGTCCATCAAAATGAGGTGCGGGTCAAACTGCCGCACCTCGGCGGCAACATGGGAAAAGTCTTGCGCGCAGGCCGCCGCATAGCCCCATTTTTGCAGGTGCGCACACAGCAGGCGGGCGATCGTGGCGTCGTCCTCGACGATGAAGATCCGATGCATGGGATTGATGTTTCCTTTCCAAAAGAATAGCTTCATTATGGCATGCGCCGGGGAATTTTGCAATGCATGCAATGTTTCTTAAAAGAAATGAATTTGGAAATTTGTATTGCTTTTGGGAAACGGTTGGCGTATACTAAGGAAAACGAGAAGCAGGAGGAAGCAAAGATGCAGACCTTAGAGGCACTGTTGAACCGGGCGGTCGGCGGGGAGTCGCGCAATGCCTTTTGCCGGCGCGCCGGCATCAGCGCGGGCAATTTTTCCCGCATTTTGAAGGGGCAGAAGGCTTCGCCGGAGGTGCTGCGCAAGGTGGCGGCGGCGTCGCCCGCGGTCGGCTACGGCGAGCTGCTGGAGGCAGCCGGGTATGCGCCGCCCGCCGCGCAGGCCGCGCCGCAGGGCATCCCGATCTATGGGAGCATCGCCGCCGGCAGTCCGATCGAGGCGGAGGAGGACCTTTCGGGCTATGTCTATCTAGATTACGCGCAAAAGCAATTCGGCGCGGACTGCTTTGCCCTGCGGGTGGTGGGCGACTCCATGGACATGGCGAACATGCCGGACGGGAGCACCGTCATCGTGCGGCGGCAGAGCGATGTGCGCGACGGCGAGATCGGCGCGGTGCTGATCGCCGGGCAGGCCACGGTCAAGAAGGTATACCACAAGGGCCGGCACCTGGTGCTTTCGCCTGTGAGCAAGAACCCCGTCTTTGCGCCACAGCTCTATTCCGAGGAAGAGGATGTGCGCATTCTGGGCAAGGTCGTGCTGTCGCTGGTGGAGATCTCATGAAGGAGCGCGTCATTCTGCACGCCGACTGCAATTCCTTTTTCGCATCGGTGGAGTGCAAAAAGAACCCGGCGCTCAAGGCCGTGCCGATGGCGGTCGCGGGCGACCCCGAGAGCCGGCACGGGATCATCTTGGCCAAAAACGAGCTGGCCAAGCGGTGCGGCGTCAAGACGGCAGAGACGATCGGGCAGGCGCGGCGGAAGTGCCCGGACCTGCGCCTCGTCCCCCCGTGCTATGCGGACTATACCGCTTGTTCCCGGCAAGTCAACGCCATCTATCAGGAATATACGGACCTGTGCGAGCCGTTTGGGATCGACGAGACCTTTTTGGATGTGACAGGTAGCCTGCACCTGTTCGGCCTGAACGGCGAAGGGCTGGCCAACCTCCTGCGCGAGCGCGTCAAGCGGGAGGTGGGGATCACGATTTCCGTTGGCGTGTCCTTTTGTAAAACCTTTGCCAAGTTGGGCAGCGATTATAAAAAACCGGACGCCGTCACGGTGATTTCGCGCGAGAATTTCCGGGAGGTCGTCTATCCGCTGCGCGCCGGGGAAATGCTCAATGTCGGCCCCAAAGTGGAGGAGGCGCTGCACCGCCTCGGCATTTATACGATCGGACAGATTGCAGCGAGCCAGGAGGCTGTCCTGCGCGCACAGCTTGGCCGGGCGGGGGAGAGCATCTGGCGCGCGGCCAGCGGGCTAGAGGAAGAGCCCGTCCGCAGCATCGCGGAAAAGACGACACCTAAGTCCATCGGGCAGGGCATGACCTTTGCCGAAAACCTGGTGGGGGAACGGGAGATATCGCTCGGCATTTCCATGCTGTCGGAAAGCGTAGCCGAACGGCTGCGGCGGCAGGAGCTGCTGTGCAGCGGCGTGCAGATTGCCATCCGCGACCCGCAGTTTCAGACCATCTCGCGGCAGCGGGCGCTTGCGGAGCCGACCTGCCTGTATCGGGAGATCTATGCGCTGGCGATGCAGCTGGCCCACAAGAACTGGACGATGACGAAACCCGTGCGCGCGATCACGGTGACGGCGCTGGGACTCGGGCGGCGGGGCGAAATGCCGCTTCAGGGATCGCTGTTCGGCCCCAACCCGGCGCACAGCCGGGCGGAACAGCTGGAAGAGGCGATCTTTGCTCTGCGCAAAAAGTACGGCAGAGACAGCGTGAACCGCGCGGGCATGATGCAGGCCGGATTTGACCGCCGAACAGGGCGAGAGGAAAAGGGGGACTATGTGCCCTTTCACGGGATCGAGGAATAGGAAAGGTATGGATGTTTTTGAAAAGCTGCGCATCCTGACGGATGCGGCGAAATACGATGTCGCCTGTACCTCAAGCGGCGTGGACCGGACGGGCCGGGGTGGGCGGATGGGCAACGCCGCCTCGATTGGGTGCTGCCACAGCTTTGCGGCCGACGGGCGGTGCATCTCACTATTGAAGGTGCTGCAAAGCAATGTGTGCGCCTATGACTGTGCGTATTGCCTCAACCGGCGGAGCAACGACCTGCCGCGTGCGACCTTCACGCCGCGGGAACTGGCAGACCTCACCATCGGCTTTTACCGGCGCAATTATATCGAGGGGCTGTTTTTGAGCTCGGCCGTCGTGAAGGACCCGGACACGACCTGCGAGCTCCTGCTGCGCACGCTGAAGATCCTGCGGGAGGAATATGGCTTTTTGGGGTATATCCATGTGAAGGCGATTCCCGGCGCTTCGTCGGAGGCGATCCGGCGGCTGGGGATGCTCGCCGACCGCATGAGCGTCAACATCGAGCTGCCTTCGGAAAAGAGCCTCACCCGGCTGGCGCCGGAAAAGAAGCGGGAGGCTATCCTTCGCCCAATGGCGCAGCTGCGCGACGGCATCGCCGCGGGCCAGCAGGAGGTCGTCCGTTACCGGCACGCGCCGCGGTTCGTGCCCGCGGGGCAGAGCACGCAGATGATCGTCGGCGCCTCGCCGGAAAGCGATTTCGACATTCTGCGCCTGACCTCGGCGCTCTACCAGACCTATGCCCTAAAGCGCGTGTTCTTTTCGGCCTATGTGCCGCTCGTGGCGGGCAAAAACCTGCCCGCGCTGGGGACCAAGCCGCCGCTTCTGCGCGAGCACCGGCTGTATCAGGCGGACTGGCTGCTGCGGTTTTATGGCTTTCGGGCGGAGGAGATCTTGGACGAGGCGCATCCGAACTTCGACCCCTATTTTGACCCGAAATGCAACTGGGCGCTGCGGCATATGGAGCAGTTCCCGGTGGAGGTGAACCGCGCGCCGTATGAGATGCTCCTGCGCGTGCCGGGGATCGGCGTGACCGGGGCGCGGCGGATCACGGCGGCGCGGCGGGGGAGCGCGCTGGACTTTTCCGACCTGCAGAAAATGCGCATCCCCCTCAAGCGGGCGCGGTATTTCCTCACCTGCAAGGGCAGGATGCTGCCGGGCGTGGGGTGCGACCCCGTGCAGGCCATGCAGGGGATCTTGCGCAACACGGGGCGCAGGGAGGCATTTTCGCTGGGCGCGCAGCAGCTCTCGCTCTTCGCGCCGACGGAGGAGGACCAATGGCAAAGCTTGACCGGCCAGCTGTAGTCTATTATTACGACGGGAGCTTCGCCGGGCTGCTCGCGTGCATCTATGAAAGCTATTCCGCGCATGAATTGCCGATGGACATCCTCCCGTGGGAGGGCGGTCAGATGCAGCTTTTGGAGGCAAAGCACATCCGCACGCATGCCGAGAAGACCCGGCGGGTGCGGCAGGGTATCTGCGACAGGTGCGGGCGGCAGGCGTTCGAATTTCTGCGCCGGGCGTTCCTCACCTGCCTGGACAAAAAGGAGCTTCGATTGCTGTACTTTGCGCGCCTCTGCTTTGCGCGGGGGAGGGAGGCGCTGCGGTTGCGCACGCATCCGGCCGTCCTGCCGCTGGCCGATGCCGTGACGCATATGCGGCGGGAGCGGGAATTGCTGCTGGGATTTTTGCGCTTCAGCGAATATAGGGGCGTGTTGGTGAGCGAGATCGCGCCCAAGAACCGGATCCTGCCGCTGGTCTCCGCGCATTTTTGTGACCGCTTTCACGGCGAGGCGCTGCTCATCTTTGACAAGACGCACAAGGAAGCGCTGCTCTATGCCAACGGGCGGCGGGAATTCCGCCATATGGAGGCGCTGCGCCTGCCCAAGCTGCGCGAGGAGGAGGCGGCGTGGCAGGCGCTTTGGCAGGAATTTTACCGGACGATCGGCATCCGCGAGCGCGAAAACCCGGTCTGTCGCCGCAGCCACATGCCCAAGCGGTATTGGCGCAACATGACGGAATTTTCCGCGCCGGAGCTCTCGGGCAAGCTGCCCATGCGGGAGATCCGCGAACGGATGCTGACGGCCGAGCGCCGTGCCTTTCTGCGGCGGGACGCGCACAGCCTTCCCGAGGCAAGCAAAAAGAGCCTGTAGGAAACAGGCTCTTTTTTTGATTTGTAGGAGATCGGGCTTATTCGGCGGCGTATTCCAACTTGCCGCGGATATAGGTCTTTTGCAGCTGCAGATCCTCCGAGAGCAGCACGAAGTCTGCCCGCTTGCCCACTTGGATGAGGCCGATGGAATCGTCACCGATTGCCTTGGCGGGGTTGGCGGTGCCCATCTTGAGCGCATGCGCCAGGCTGACATCCGTCGCGCGGAGCAGGTTGCGCACGCCCATGAGCGGCGAGATGATCGACCCGGCGAGGCGGCCGTCTTCCGCCATATGCGCGGCGCCGTCCTTGACATAGATCTCCTGCCCGGCCAGCTGGAAGCGCCCTTCGCCCATGTGCGCCGGTTCCAGCGCGTCCGAGCAGATGAAGGTCTTTTCAAAGCCCTTGGCCTTCATGATGAGCATAGCGGCATATTTGTTGATGTGCTGCAGGTCGGGGATGAATTCGCAGGTGATGCGGTCGTCCGTCAGGGTCACGCCGATCGCGCCCTCCTTGCGGTGGTGGAAGGCATACATGCCGTTAAAGGTGTGCGTGACCATGGTGAGCCCGTTGGCGATGGCCTCCTCCATCTGCTGCGCATCGGCGTCCGTGTGCGCGGCGGAGACGACGACGCCCTTGCCCGCCAGATAGCGGATGAGCTCCATGCCGCCCTTCTTTTCCGGCGCGAGCGAGACGCGGGCGATGACATCCTCGTACTCCCCGGCCATGGTCTTGTAATTTTCCACCGTCGGGTCCTGCAGCATGGGGATGGCGTGCGCGCCGCGGTTGTCGACATTGAAGAACGGGCCCTCGATGTGCGCGCCGAGGATGCGCGTCCCGTGGTCGTTGTGCGCCATCTCTGCGCGGACCTCGCCCAGGAAGTGGTGGATCTTGTCGAAGGAATCGGTGGCGTTGGTCGGGCAGAAGGCGGTCGTGCCGACGCGGGGCAGGTTTTCTACCAGGTGCGCGGTGCCGCCGGGGGCCAGGACATCCATGCCGAAGCTCCCGTGGATGTGCAGGTCGATAAAGCCGGGGGCGAGGATCGCGCCGTGCGCGTCGATCGCGTCCGGGCCGTCGTATTGCGTGTACAGTTCCTGGATCAGGCCGTTTTCAAAGCGAATGGCGCGAAGAGGCGTAAACACTTCGCCGTTGAACAGGCGGATATTTTTGATAATGGACATACAATCCCTCCAAATTTGAAATCTAAGGCTATTATAATTTTTTTTGTGCGCGGAAGGAAGGGGGCGCAAAAAAATTCTTTGTTTTTTAAAAAGATGCGCGGCATTTGAAAAAAATGCGTTGACAGGGGAAAAGGGCGTATGTTAAGATAAGAAAAAATAGATTGGCGTTGACGAAGAGGGTCTTGCGGGAAGCCTGTAGAGAGCCGGTGGGTGGTGAAAACCGGCGGTGGAAAGCTCTGACCGGTCCCTTCCGAGCCGGAGTGCAGAAAGCCCTTGGCAAGTAGAGCCTCCCGTGAAGCTGCGTAAAGGCGACGGGTTTGTTAGAACCCTTGAGGTGGCATATGGATCGACATATGCAATTTGAGTGGTACCGCGGAACACATCGTACATGTTTCCGTCTCAAAGAAATTTCTTTGGGGCGGTTTTTTTGTCCCCAAAAAGGAGGACAGCATGGCACAGACAGGATTGGAGTTCAAATTGCAGGAAATGGCGGGGCGCATTCGCACGCTTCGCGAGATCGTCGAGTTGACGCCTGCCAAGATGGCGGAAAAGACGGGCGTTTCCCTAGAGGAATACTTGCGCTGCGAGCAGGGGCGGGAGGACTTGAACTTCGCGTTCCTCTACCGCTGCGCGCTGGCGCTCGGCGTGGATGTGACGGATATTATTGAGGGCAGCAGCCCGAAGCTTTCGAGCTATATGGTCACGCGCCGCGGCGAGGGGCAGCGCATCGAGCACGCGCACGGGATGACCTATTACAACCTGGCGCCGCGGTTCAAAAACCGCATCGCCAACCCGCTCTATGTGCGGGCGGAATACCGGCCGGAGGCGGAGCACAGCGACATCGAGCTCACCTCGCACGCCGGGCAGGAATGCGACATCGTCATTTCCGGCAAACTGAAAGTGCAGGTGGGCGAGCATGTCGAGGTCCTTTCCCCCGGGGACAGCATCTATTATGACAGCGCGACACCGCACGGGATGATCGCGGTGGAGGGGGAAGATTGCCTGTTCTATGCGATCGTGCTCAGCCCGGACGGTAAGACGCAGGCCTCTCCGGCGGAGTATATCGACGCGCCGGCGGCGCCGGCGGAAAAGCAGCCCCGCATCTATGAGAACTATATCCTGCCCACGGAGCGGGACGGCGCGCTGGAGGCGATTTCCTTTCAAAACATCGAGCATTTCAACTTTGCCTATGACATCGTGGACGCCCTGGCCGAAAGCAAGCCCGACAAGTTGGCGATGCTGCACATCGACGCCGACAAGAACGAGCGGCGGTTCAGCTTTGCGGACATGCGGCGCGGCTCGGCCCGGGCGGCAAACTACTTCCGGGCGCTCGGGATCAAGCGGGGCGATCGGGTCATGCTGGTGCTGAAGCGGCATTACCAGTTCTGGTTTGCCATCCTGGCGCTGCACAAGATCGGGGCGATCGCCATCCCCGCGACCAACCAGCTGCAGCAGAAGGACTTTTCCTATCGCTTTGCGGCGGCGGGCGTGTCGGCGATCCTGTGTACGGCGGACGGCGGCACGGCGGAGCAGGTGGAGCTTGCGGCGCAGGAATGCGAGGGGCTTCTAACGACGCGCATCCTGGTGGGCGGCGCGCGGGCGGGCTGGCACGACTTCGACGCGGAATATTTGCGCTATAGCAGCCATTTCGCGCGGCCGGAGGAGGACGCCCCGGGCGGCGAGGAGCCGATGCTCATGTTCTTCACCTCGGGCACGACCGGGTATCCCAAGATCGCGATGCACAATTTCCAATACCCGCTCGGGCATTTTGTGACGGCGAAATACTGGCACTGCGTCAACCCCGAGGGGCTGCACCTCACCATTTCGGACACGGGCTGGGCAAAGGCGCTATGGGGCAAGCTCTATGGACAGTGGCTGTGCGAGGCGGCGGTCTTTGTA
>CAKTFI010000007.1 GCA_934555865.1 uncultured Christensenellaceae bacterium
AGGATCACCCCCGCTTACGCGGGGAAAAGACTAAAAAAATCCCATAAAATCGGCCTTTGGCAATTTGCTAAGCGTCCAATTCCTTTAACTTCTCAAATACGGCAAAGGTCAAATAGCAATCCGCCAAGGCCCGGTGCGCACCGGAAACATCCATCCCAAAATGTGTGGCAAGCGTCGTCAGCTTATAATCTATGATACTCTCCAAACGCTGTTTTGCCAACTGCAAAGTATCCGAATACCGATTCTTGAACTCCGGAAGATGGCATTTCCGGCAGGCGCTCTTTAAAAACGCATAGTCAAACCCGGCGTTGTGGCAGACGACCTGCCCATCTCCCACAAACGAGAGGAACCGCCGCATGACCTCCTCCAATTCCACGCCTTCTTCCCGCAGCATTTCCTCCCGGATCCCGGTCAATTCCGAGATTGCCGCGGGCAAATTCCCCCGGATACGCACCAGCGTTTCAAATTGTTCCACCACCTGCCGCCCCACGACGTGCAGCGCCGCGATCTCCAAAATCTCATGCTGATCCGCGCGCAGTCCCGTCGTTTCGATGTCCACCACATAGTAGCCTTCCCGCTGGGCTTTGCGCGCGGCCGCCTGGCGAATCGCCTGCACCATTTGCCGCTGCGCCGCGCGGCTCGGCGGGAGACTGCCGTTTTCCGTCCGCGCGCCCTCCATCGGGCGGAGCATCAGCTGGATCCCGTCGTAATCCACGGGGATCCAGGTCGTATTGTGCACCCGAAAATCCAGCCCCTGCTCGGTATTTGCGCGGAACACCATGGTCGCCCGACCGTCACGCAGGTTTTCGCAGACCCTCTGCCAGAGTTCGTCGCGGACGCGCGCACTGACGCGCCCGACATAGACGCCGGCGTTGATCTCGACGAGCCATTTGCTGAGGTCGCCGCGCAGCTTGGGCGGGCAATTGCTAAGAGAGAGGACAATCATGTTTCCCACTCTCTTCCGTAGGAAACGGCATTCTTCACCGTTCTGCCCTCGCCTTCCCAGAGCCGTACGACATCCGCTTCGAGCGGTTCCTCTTCCGCGTCCTCGCGCAGCAGAGCCTGAATGTCCCGCACCATGCGTTCCAGGATGCGCTTTTGTACCATCTCTTCTCGCATGCGCCGCCGGACGAGTGCACCAATGTCCTCCGTCGCCTCCGCCGCGACCTCAAAGGCAACTGGAATCGTCGTCTCTGCCTTATACAGATCAGCGATGTCGTATACGAAGGAGCAGTCGTGCCCCACATGTACAAAGCCCAGCCCCGGAGAACATCCGAGCGCCGCAATCACGGCATGCGCCAGGCCATACAGGCAGGCATGCCCGGCGGAGAGCGCCTGATTCACCGCGTCTCCGGCGGAGAAGTTCTCCGGGTCATACTGCCGGCCATTCCAGGGGATGTCCCACCGCTGCGATTCCCGCCGGTATATCCCCCGGACGCGCGCACCCTCTCTCCCGCGGAGCTGCTGCATCGTGAGGCGCGAAACATCCTCTTCCGGAAAGCGCATCTGGTACATCTTCTTGGCGACCTGCAGATGTGCGCGCGCATTGCTCACCAGCTTTGCCTGCCGCATCAACAGCCCGGCGCGGTGCGTCAGCGGCCGCCCGCTGGCGTAGTAGCGGACGCCCTGTTCGCCGACCCAGACGGTTGTCACTCCGCTGTCTCCGATCAGCTCCATCCCGCGGTGCGTGATGCGCGTCCCCGGCCCGAGCAGCAGCACGCTGATCGAAGCCGCCGGCACATGCACTGTGCCGCGCTCTTCCGTGACGGTGATCGCGCTGTCCAGCCGGCCGATCGTGCACCGCTCCAGGTACAGAAAGGTCATGCGGTCGCGGATCTGCGGAAGCGCCTGCAGATCCGGCCGTTGCATGCCGGGGATCCCCGCCTTGCTCATACGCCCTGGCTGCGCATGACGGTCAGCAGCCCCATGCCATAGGCCTTCCCCCGGCCGATCCCGCCGGTCAGCGCCTCGCGGAACGCCTGCGCGTCCGTGACGGTCAACTGCCCTTCATAGGTCACGCCCAGCAGCCGCACCCGGCTGCCCGACTTTTTGGTGAAGGTATACCAGCGCGTTTGCGTGCTGTACACCGCATCCTCCGCCACCGCAAAGCCATGCGCCGCGCCCTGTTCCCGCAGCCAGCGCAGCTGGTGCTCCGGCGAGGTGTGCGCATGCACGCTCCCGCGCCCCTCGGCGCGACTCTTGCTGTAGGTCGGGTTTGCCCGCAGGCGGAATTGCCAACGGCTCCCCTGCTCGATCCGCTCCAGAAGCGGCGCATAGTCGCGCATTTCCGGCACTTCCCCGGTGCCGAACTGCCGGACGATCCCGGTGCAGTCCGGCGCGCTTTCGCTCAGCAGCAGCAGATACCGTTCCCCCTGCAGCGTGTCGACCCGCCAAAGCCTGCGACCGGTGCGCGAGGCAAACGCCTGCTCGACCGCGCCGTGAAACATCGACGGATTATATAGCGCCAGCATGGTCGGCCTTTTGGCCGTATCCAGTGCAATTCTCGATAAAATCATCCGCTCACCTCAATTCCCGCATGGGGTCGTGTTCCGCTTCCCCTGTCCAGACCTGCCACGCCTCCCGCGCCGCGCGGTAGGCATACTGCCGCTTTTCCGGGCTGTAGGACACCGGCACATCGGCGAGATAGGCGCTTCCCATCGGATCCTCCAGCAGTAGGCGCGCCTGTCCCGGCGTCTTGTCCCGCCCCCAGTCCCGCACGGCAAGGCACGGTTCCTGCCGCAGCGCCTGTTCCAGGTCCAGCTCCCTCCGACCGAGGCAGACACGACCCTCCGGCGGACAGGACCGCCGCCCGAGAAACAGCGGGAAGGCCGGATGTGACACGGCCTCCTCGAGCTGCCGCATCCACGCTTCGTCCTCTCCGTAAAAGCCGACCAGAAACACCGCATCGCACAGGTAGTAGCGTTCGGTCACAAAGACCGCCTGCTTTCCTCCCTGCTGATGCACCATGTGAAAGTCCCGCAACAGCTTTCCCTCGCGGTCGACGCGCACCCCAAAGTGCAGTGCCGTTAGTTTCCCGAGCGATGCATCGCGCCGCAGACCCAAAGCCGCCGCCAGCAGACCCGTCGCGCCGCTCTTGGTCGGTTCGCGGTTTGTCTTGCGGATCTCAAAGCGGGAATCCACGCCCCACGCCTGCATCGGCCCGGCAAAGCGCAGCAGCAGGGTACTCATGCCTCGGCCCCCCACTGCGCGGCCAGCGCCTGGACCGCGTCCAGCACCTGCCGCATGGGCATCGGCTCTGCTAGCTCCGCCATGCCGCTGCCGATCGCAAAGGCTGCCTCCGGCTCGCCCAGATAGTCCCGATACAGCGCCTTGGCATGCCTGACGAGCGCCTTCATGGAGGGCTGCACATAGCCGTCCATGCCCGCCGCGATCGGCTTTTCAAACGCCCCCGCGAGGTTGAGCGGCTGGTCGCGGCGGATCGCCACATAGACCGCGTCGGGCAGCGTGTTGTTGGCATAGGAATTGCGCTTGCCCGTGGGCATGCTGCACAAAAATGCCTGCAGGAAGACGCGCACCGCCTCCGGCGTGCGGCCGCCCAGATGCGCCGCGAGCTCGCCGATGTTGACCGTCGCATAGCGGTACAGCGTCGAGGAGTTGTATTCCGTCGTGTCCATATGCGCTGCGCCCATGCTGCCCTCCGGCGCGCAGTCGTCCAATGCGGTGAAGAAGTCGAACTCGTTCTGCACCGCATGCGTCGAGATCGCATGCGCCACCTGCGCCGCCGCGTCGTAGTTCAGGCTCGGGTCCTCCGCGGCCATGCGCCCAAACAGCGCGATGTCCACCGCCGGATTTTCCCGCATAGCCTTTTGGCACTCCTTTTTGTCCAGCTTGCCGCCCTCCGCGCCAAGGACGACCTCCGCCAGCGCCACAAGCTGCCCCGGGCTGACAAAAAACAGCGCGTCTCTCTTATCTCCCTCTTTCACGGAGACGCCCGCCGCCGCGAGGCCGTCCTTGGCCAGCTTTTCGGCATTCGCCTCCGGCGCGCGCGCCCGGATCTCCTCCACGAGGAGGCTGTACAGCAGCTTTGTGCGCTTGCCCACCTCTTCCGCCGGAAGCGCTTGGCGGAAATAGTCGCGCATCGCCTTTTTCCAAGCCTGCGAAGAGACGCGCGCCCGGGTCACCCCGCCATAGAAAGCCGTCTTGGGGCTGCCGGTGTCGTCGCGGTTGACGCAGCTCGGCGGGACCGTCTGCAGCACATGAATGTCCATATAGAGAGAATTACACATAAGTTTGTTCCGTCCTTTCTTCTTTCGTCTGTCTGGTTTGCCGGTAAAAATCCTGTCCCCAGGCGAGGCGCACACGCGCCGCCCCTTCCGGGAACTGGAAGCTATATAGATCCACTGCCAACTGCGCATAGTCGAGCGGGATCTTGCCTCCGCGCAGCAGCCGCACGAGCCCGCGCAGGTGCTGCGCCGCCTCGGCGATGCCGTTTGCCGTCGCCGCCATCTGCAATCGCCGGGCGATGCGCCCTTCTTCCCCCTCGTCCGTTACAAGCTGCCTAGCCGCGGCCCCGAGCCGCCTGCCCGGCCGATGCATGCAGCCCTCCGGCCCAGTTGCCTCGCTGCCCTGCTGATGCAGCGCATACAGCGTGAGCGCCGTATAGACCGCCCATTCCTCCCGTGTCGGCTCGCCGGAGATGCTTAAAAATTCCTCCGGCAAGTCGCCGAACAGGATCCCCCAAAGCTCCGGCAGGTCGCCGGGCTTCTTGCCGACGCCGCGCCGCAGCATGGCCAGCTGTGCGCGCACATAGCTCCGGTCGGAAGCGTTTTGATACCTCTCCAACCGGCGATCCATGTACGCCTTTAGTTCTCTGCTTCGATTCGCCATCTCTGTCCTCCCTTCATCCAAGCAGCTGCTTTATCTGATACTGAAACTGATTATACGCTTCCGGCAGGCTATAGCGCCGGCCGTCCTGCTTCCGCCCGAGGAAGGCGGCGGGGAGCGCCCGGCCGATCAATTCCTCCCCCAGCGCCAATGCGATGCGCCGTTCCTCCTCTCGCCATTCCTCCCGCCAGGCGGCCTTTCCTTCATAGTCCGCCTGTGGATCGATCTTTTCCAAAAAGCGCCGGAACGGGATGTCGACCCGGTAATAGAACTGTGTCTTTGCAAAGTCGGCGAGCGCACCGTTTGCATGACCGTTTGCGCTATCCAGGTTCCTGCCCAGCTGCGCGACGATCCCGGCGGCCCGATCCGCCAACGCGACCTCGTCCTGCACCCGGCGGTTCCATTCCCGTCCGGCCTCGGCCAACAGCGCCGTGTGGAACTGAATCGAGTCGCTGAAAATATCTTTTATAAAGAAGTCTTTGTCGCCGTATTTCACCCCCGCAACGCACAGGCGCACAAGCAGGCTCCGCCGCAGCATTCCGTTGTATTCCAAAAGCTCCCGCCAGCGCACGACGCCCGGCTTTCCCTTCGGCGTCTCCGTCGAGGCGATGGACGCGAATTCCCGCCAGATCTGTTTCTGCGGGTCGTGGCGGCGGGGCTGCCAATAGTCAGCCGCCTTGCCCTTCGCGTCGATATGCGCCCAGATCGTCATCTGTTCGGAAAAGGCGTTCTTTCTGTCAAAGAAATCTCCGCCCAGCAGGGTGACGCCCGTCACCCCGCGCGCATCGCGCTGAAGCAGCAGCCGCCGGGATTGCAGCGTCAAAAGCTGCATTTGGCTTTGCGGCAGGGCGATCTCCCGGCGCTCCTGTTCCGGCGGTGCGTCCAGTTCCCAAACGGGGCCGCTCTCGTCCCAGAGTTCTTCATTGTCGTCCAGCATCACAAAGTTCAGCATCAGCGTCTCAAACAGATTGTCGCCTTCCGCCCAGACGAGCCCCAATTTCCCGAGCCAACCCGCCCCCGGAGAGGGCAGCCCCTTCTGCTTCGGCTTCGCCGAGGTGTCGTCATAGCCGTTTAGGTGCAGCAGCCATCGGGCCGCTTCCGCATAGGTGAGGACCTCCTTAGCTTCCCCCGCTCTGTCCGCAAAAAACCGGTATTTATTCCCGCTTTCCGCGATCACGCCGTTCAGCTTCGCCGCCTTAAAATAGGTGCCAACCTCCGCTGCCTTCGCCTGCCAAAACGGCCGTTCCGGGTGAAACAGGTAAAACCGCTCCCGATAGGCCTCCAGATAGGCGCGGATAGGCTGTTCCGGGAAGTGTCCGCCCTCCCAAAGCGTCTGCCAACGCTGCAGAGCGTCGTCCGCGTCCGCAAGCGGCTCGGCGCCGCCCGCCTCCCTCGTGCGGGCAAACACGGCATACAGCACCGCCAAAAGCAGGCGGAGCATCGCCGCGTCCTGCGTGGGCAATTCCCCCGCCAGCGCGCGGAAGGTGTGCGCCCGCACAAGCGCGTCCACAAGAGAGACCTCCTCCACCGTGCAATCCTGCCGCAGCACCCGGATCCACGGTTCCTCCAGCAAACAAAATTCCTTTTCCTTCATCGTTCCTCCTTTTCGTATTGCAGACCGTCTTCCCCGTCATAGCGGAGACGCTGCCCCAAGAGCGACGCCTCCCCCGCCGGGTCGAGCAGCAAGAACAGTTCCCGCCCCACCCGGGGCGAGCGCGCCCATTCGCGAAGCACCCCCTGCCGGACGGCCTCCAGCTGCTCGATCGTTTCTTTCATCCGATAGGGCAGGCTGAAGAAATAGGGCAGGCGCAGGCTTTGCCGCAGAATGACCTCCGCCTCTTCCCGCGAGGGCGGGGTATCCGGCGCGATGCAGAGCGCCTCTCCCGTCAGGGTGTGCAGCATGCCATCCTTTCCGTATTGAAGCAGCAGCACCTCGATCGACGCCGCCCCGTCGCGGACGCCGGCCTCCGCCTGCGCCTCGTTGATCGGCGTGAAATCGTGATCCAGGAGGCCGTGGATATAGTGCTTTCTGCTCCCCGGATCACGCGGCGCGTTGGGCAGGCACATCGATTTCGCGTTTTTGCCGCGGTCGTCCATTTCTTTTTCATACTTCGCCCGCAGGATATCCAGCCCCAGGGCCGCGTCGTTTCCCGCGGCGTATACCTCCTGCACCAGGCGCGAGATGTCTCCGGGCAATTCAATCTTTTCCGGCAGCAGGCACAGGGTCTTGCGCAGCAGATATTCGCCGTAGATGGCCTGCGCGCCGCCCTCCAGCGCCTCTCCCTCCGTCCCCAGCACGAGGCAGGCCGCCCGCTTGACGCCTGCCGGGCGGTCGCGCCCCGGGTGCCGGTGCAGCCGCCCCAGGCGCTGCAAAAGCAAGTCCATCGGACACAGGTCGGTGACCAGCACATCGAAGTCGATGTCCAAAGACTGCTCCAGGACCTGCGTCCCCACGACCAAGTAGCCGTTCCGTTCGGCCGGAGTGGAGTGCTTGCCGAGCTTTTGCTTCAGCCGTTCCTCCTTGCGGAGGCGGTCCGGCATTGCAAATTGCGCATGGTTCAGGATCACCTCCGCCCCCGGAAAGGCCCGGCGCAAATCGGCGGCGACCTGCTGCGCCCGCCGCACGGTATTGACGATCACGCCCGCGCAGCCGCCTGCCCGCAGGCGCTCCCGCAGGAAGGGGACAACCCCCGCATCCTCCCTGCGGAGGATCTCCACCTCGGTGGATGGGGCGGAAAGCGCTACCGTCTCCGTATGCACGGCCGCCCCGTCCGTCCAGGTGAGCAAGGGATAGGCCTCCTCCCCCTCCAGCGCCGCGCTCCCGTCAAAGTCCCCGTGCAGGTATGCCGCCGCGAGTTCCCGGCGGCGCTTGCCGGGAAGCGTTGCGGAGAGCAGAATGACCGGCGTCTGATACGCGCCGAGCCAAGATAGCATCGCATTCAAAAACCGGCTCATATAGGAATCGTAGGCGTGCACCTCGTCCACGACGACCACCTTGCCCGCCAGCCCCAGGTGCTTGAGCATGAAATGCTTTTGCCGGAACGCGCCCAGCAGCAATTGATCGACCGTGCCGACCACAAAGTCGGCGAGCAGCTGCGTCTTGCGCCCGAGGAAGAAGGTATGCGCCGAAAGTCCGCCCGCAGATTCGTCCTCGTCCATCGAGGCCGCGTGTTCCGCCAGCGCCGCAAACGCTTCGTTCAACATCGCCTTGCCGTGCGCCAACTCATAGGACAACGGCGCCCACTGGGCAAACTGCGCTGCCCACCCGCTCACGCGTTCGTTCATAGCATTGGCCGTCGCCTGCGAGGGCAGGAAAAAGGCCAGCCCGCCCTCCTGCCTTTTCTCGGCCAATATCTCGCTGGCGGCGAGCGCCGCCTCCGTCTTGCCCATGCCCATCGGCGCTTCCAGGATAAACAGCCCCGGCTCTGCCGCCTCTCCGGCCGCCTTTTGCATCATCTGCTGCACAGCGTTGCTCGCGGCAAAGCCAAACCGGGCGCAGCAAAGATCCTCGTAGCGCCATTCGTCGTTTGGCGCCCATTTCTCCGGGAGGTCCAGGCGGGCAATCGCCCGTTCACTGCGCGCGGGATAGGCCGACTCCCCCACCATATTCTGCCCATCGACAAGCGGAAAGAGCTCCGTATTGCTGGCCAGCCAGTCGCCCATGATGAGCAGCCCAGAGAAGAGCAGCTGCGCTGGCTTGTCCAGCGGATATTGCCCGAGCGTGTCCGTCAGTTCCTCCTTCGTGGTGTCCGCCAGGCGAAAGGCCTGTTCCAGCACGGCTTTCCAGCAGTCCTGCCACAGGCGAGCGTTGCCCCGGCGGCCGTACAGGTTCCCCTCGGCCGCCAGCATGTCCTCCCAGGCAGGCGCGCGCTGCAAAGTCTTTCCGTGGTGTGCGCCCACGATCGCGCAGAGCTCCTCCGGGATCTTTTCCTTATACAGGATGGCCGCGCCCGTGCAGGTGTGATGCGCAAAGGCGCGCTCTGCCGCGTCCGGCTGGGTGATGGTCCGCGGGTCCCACCCCGCGCGGGCGAATTCCAGCTCCATCCCGGCCACGCGCCCCAGCACCTGCGATTGAAAGGCGGCCGTCGCCTTGCCGATGTCGTGCACCGCACCAAGAAAGATCGCCGTTTGCAAAAACGCCTTGCGGGGGAGCTTGACCGCCCGCCGCACACCGGCCGGCAGCCATTCCTGCACCAAATAGCGCATGACCTCCGCCGTGTCCCGCAGATGCATCCAGAGTGGCAGATCGTTTTCCGGATTCTGCGGATCCGTCTTGGCGATCAGGCATTCCCATGCGGCCATGTTTTCAATCCTCCTCTTCTCATTGTCTATGGACGCGCAATTTATTGGCGTCCAATTTATTTCTCTTACTTTTATATGTTCTGTATAATAGATTCGACAAAAAAACCGCAATTCCTGCCTCGCAGCAAAAAAAATTGCGATCTTTTTTCGGCACCCCCGCTGCCGCGGGGAATATACAAACTCCTACTTCTATATAGGATCACCTCCGCTGCCGCGGAGAACGCTTTGCGCGCCCGCTGCCGCCGTCGGCAAGGCGCGCCGCTGCCCGTCACATCGGGACACTTTTATTATACCTGCTGCGCCGCCGAAACGCAATTTCCGTTTTCGCGGAAATTTTCGCGTGATTTCCCTTGACAACCCCCACCTGGATTGCTATAATGCCTGTAATTTCACAAACGAAATGCAGCGAAGGAATTATGTGCTTCTTCCCATCGTATAGAGAGTTGACGGTTGGTGCAAGTCAATCCAAGGGAGAATGCGCAGTCTCGTTCCGGAGCAGGATTCCCGATACTAAGGAATCCCGGCCGCCCCGTTACCATGGCTGGAGGTTTTTTTGAACCTTGACAGAGAGCGGCTGCCCCCGGGGCAGCAAGCAGGGTGGTACCGCGATCCACAAAAATCGTCCCTGAAGCCAGTTGGCTTCGGGGATTTTTATTTTCCTACAAAAAAGGAGTACGGATGTTGAAGACCATTGCATTTACGGATATTACATTGCGCGAAGAGGCGCACCGCATCGACAATGCCTTGAGTTTCAAGGAAAAGATCGAGATCGCCAAGCAGCTCGACAAGCTGCAGGTGGACGCGATCGAGTTCGCCCCCTTGCAGGACGAAAAGGCGGATACGCTGCTCATCAAGACCGTCGCCGCGCTCGTGCGGCAGAGCGCCGTCGCGCTGCCCATCGCGCTGACGCAGGCATCCATCGCCGCCTCCTGGGAGGCGATCCGGCACGCCGCGCACCCCCGGTTGGTCGTGAGCGTCCCCACCTCGCCGATCCAGATGGCCTACACCTGCCAAAAGAAGGCGCCCGCTGTGCTGGACATGATCTCGCAGCTCGTCGCGCAGGCCAAGGCCGTGTGCCCGGAGGTGGAATTCGCCGCCGAGGACGCCAGCCGCAGCGAGCTGCCCTTCCTGGCTGCCGCCATCTCCGCGGCGATCGAGGCGGGCGCTTCCGTCATCACCGTGTGCGACACGGCGGGCGTCTTCCTCCCGGAGGAATGCCGGGCCTTTGTTCAAACACTCTATGCCCAAGTGCCCGCGCTTTCGGAGGTCACGCTCTATGTGCAGTGCGCTAACACGCTCGGCATGGCCGCCGCCTGCGCCATCGAGGCCGTGCAGGCCGGGGCGGCGGGCGTCAAGGCCTCTGCCAGTCAGGGTTGCTTCGCCATCCTCTCGGACATGGCCAATGTCATCCGCCACCGCGGCGATTCGCTCGGGCTGTGCTGCCGCTTAAAATTCACCGAGATGCAGCGCATCGCCGGGCAGATCGCCTGGATCACGCAGACGCGCCGGGCGGAATCAACCCCGTTTGAAAACGGCGCCAACAACGCCGTTCCGCAGATCTCCTTTGACAAACACGACACGCTGGAGGCGGTCATCAAGGGCATCCGGCAGCTGGGCTACGATCTCTCCGAGGAGGACAACATCAAGGTCTATGAGGCGTTCTGCCTGGTCGCGCAGAAAAAGAGCATCGGCGCCAAGGAGCTGGACGCGATCATCGCCAGCACAGCCCTACAGGTCCCGCCGACCTATAAGCTCAGCAGCTATGTCATCAACAGTGGCAATGTGATCAGCGCCTCGGCCAACATCCAGATGGAAAAGAACGGGCAGCCCGTCTCCGGCATCTGCGTCGGCGACGGCCCGATCGACGCGGCCTTTCTGGCGATCGAGCAAATCGCCGGCCGGCACTACGAATTGGACGATTTTCAGATCCAGGCAGTCACCGAGGGCCGGGAGGCCATGGGCTCCGCACTCGTGCGGCTGCGCTCCGGCGGCAAGCTCTATTCCGGCAACGGCATTTCCACCGACATCATCGGCGCCAGCATCAAGGCCTATCTGAACGCGCTTAACAAGATCGTCTATGAAGAGGAGGGCAACGAATGAAATTATCGTTTTCGACCAAGGGATGGAAGGGAGACTCCTTCCGGCATTTCTGCGACACGGCGGCCGAGCTGGGCTTTGCCGGCATCGAGCTATATGACCTGCACGCGGACAATTTTGCCGACAAATACAGCCCCGCCAACCCGGTGATGGCCGCAGCCATTCGGCGCGACCTCATGGAGCGCAAGCTCTCCCTTCCCTGCCTGGACTGCGTCGGCAACCCGGCCGACCCCACCGCGCAGGAGGCGGTCTCTCAGGAGATTTCCGAATGCATCCGCACGGCGGCCAACTTGAACATCCCCTATGTCCGCCTGCGCGCCGCACAGGTGGCCGGTAAGGCCGCGGACGATGCAGCAGTGATCTCCTGCCTGACGCGCGCGCTGCCCGAGGCAGAGCGTGCGGGCGTCGTGCTGCTCCTGGAAACAGCGGGGATCTATGCCGACACCGCCCGGCTGCGCGACATCTTAAACCACTTCGCCTGCGACTTCCTCGCGGCGCTGTGGGACCTGAACCACCCCTACCGGGAAAACGGCGAATCGCCGGAGGCGACCATCCAGAACCTCGGCGCCTACACCAAGCATGTGCACATCAAGGACTCCGAGCTGGTGGATGGCCGGGTGGAATACTGCCTGGTGGGCGAAGGATCGCTGCCCCTCGACGAGATGATCCAGGCGCTGCGCTCCATCAACTACAGCGGCTTCCTCTCCCTCGAGTGGGACCCGCAGTGGCAGCGGGACATCGACGACCAGGAGGTCATCTTCGCGCACTTTGTGAGCATCATGAGCCGGTTCGAGCGCCCGGCGCGCCTGCGCGACCACTTGTACAGCAACAAGGCGGGCACGGGCAAGTTCGTCTGGAAAAAGGACAGCCTGATCGACAAGACTTTTTCCGAGGTGCTGGACAAAATGGTCGAGGAATTCCCCGACCAGCTGGCCTTCAAATACACGACGATGGACTATACCCGCACCTATGCGGAATTCCGCGACGATGTCGACACCTTCGCGCGGGCGCTCGTCTCGCTGGGCGTCGGCGCGGGCGATCATGTCGCCGTCTGGGCGACCAACCTGCCGCAGTGGTACATCGCCTTTTGGGCGACCACCAAGATCGGCGCCGTCCTCGTCACGGTCAACACGGCCTACAAGATCCACGAGGCGGAATACCTGCTCCGGCAGTCGGACACGCACACGCTGATCCTGATCGACGGATACCGCGATTCCAACTATGCGGCCATCCTCTCCGAGCTGTGCCCGGAACTGGAGACGACGCGCCCCGGCAGCCCACTGCACGCAAAGCGCCTGCCCTTTTTGCGCAATGTCATCACGATCGGCTTCCGGCAAAAGGGCTGCCTCACCTGGGAGGAGGCCGTCTCGCGCGCCGGGCGCGTCTCGATGGAGCAGATCCACCGCATGGCGGCCGCCGTCGATGTGCACGATGTCTGCAACATGCAATACACCTCCGGCACGACCGGCTTCCCGAAGGGCGTCATGCTCACGCATTATAACATCGTGAACAACGGCAAATGCATCGGCGACCGCATGGACCTTTCCACGGCGGACCGCATGATGCTGCAGGTGCCCATGTTCCACTGCTTCGGTATGGTGCTCGCCATGACAGCCACAATGACGCACGGGGGCACGCTGCTCCCGCTGCCGTACTTCTCGCCGAAGCCGGCGCTCGCCTGCATCTCGAACGAGCGCGTCACCTGCTTCCACGGCGTCCCCACCATGTTCATCGCCATGCTGCAGCATGAGGACTTTGCCAAGACGGATTTTTCCTACATGCGCACGGGCATCATGGCCGGAAGCCCCTGCCCCATCGCCGTCATGCAGGATGTCGTGGACAAGATGCACATGCGGGAGATCACCATCGTCTATGGGCAGACGGAGGCCTCCCCGGGCTGCACCATGAGCAGCACCGACGACCCGTTGGAGGTGCGCGTCGCGACGGTCGGCCGGGCTCTCCCCGAGATCGAGTGCCGGATCGTCGACCCGGAAACGGGGCGGGAGCTGCCGGTGGGCGAGATCGGCGAATTCGTCGCCCGCGGGTACAACATCATGAAGGGGTATTACAAGATGCCCCGCGCCACCGA
The DNA here is from genome assembly GCA_934555865.1 of uncultured Christensenellaceae bacterium. Classification (GTDB taxonomy): domain Bacteria; phylum Bacillota; class Clostridia; order Christensenellales; family Christensenellaceae; genus QANA01. The sequence continues at coordinate 13,334 of CAKTFI010000007.1, forward strand.
AGCGGCGATTGACGCCGAGGGCTGGCTGCACACGGGCGACCTCGCTTGCCAGACGCCAGAGGGCAACTTCCGCATCACCGGCCGCCTCAAAGACATGATCATCCGCGGGGGCGAGAACATCTACCCGAAGGAGATCGAGGAATTCATCTATACGCACCCAAAGGTGCAGGATGTACAGGTGATCGGCGTGCCGGATGACCGCTACGGCGAGGAGATCATGGCCTGCATCATCCTAAAAGAAGGCGCCTCCATGACGGAGGCCGAAATGCGCACCTATATCACCGATCATATGGCGCGTCACAAGGTCCCCAAATACATCGACTTTGTCAAGGAGTTCCCCATGAATGTCGCGGGTAAGATTCTGAAATACCAGATGCGCGAGGATGCCATCAAAAAGCTGGGGCTGCAAAAGGCCGCCACGATCGAAACCGCCTAAAAACAGGCACCAAAAAAGGACGCTTAGAAAGCGTCCTTTTTTTGCATGCGTAAGCTCAATAGATCCGATCCTTGTACTCCTCGATCGTCGCCTGGCGTTTCCAATTTTCATAGATCTCTTCGTAATACTCGGTCGCCTTTTCTTTGACGAGGATCGCCCGAATCTGATCGCGCACCTGCTCCACCGGGATTTCCTGCTCCACCGAGTCGCCCACATAGCGGATGATGTAGTAGCCATAGTCCGAACCGACCGGCTGTGAGACATCGCCGACATTCGCAAGGCCCATGGCGGCTTCCTTGAAGTTGTCCTCATAGCTCTTAGAGCCATCGTAAATGCGGTATCCTGTCTCTGCGTTTTCCGCGCCGGCCTTCATGCCCGGGTCGTCGCCATAGGCGGCGAGCAGCTCGTCATAGGATTCGCCGTTCTGGATGCGCGCATAGATCTCCTGCGCCTTGGCAGCGATCTTAGAAAGCTCCTGGTCGCGCAGGGCGTCCGCCTCCGCGTCCTTGCCGTCTGCGCGCAGCGAGGCGATCTCCTCCCGCACAGAATCCGGGATCGCGATGAGCAGGTTCTTCACATAGCGGAAGCCCGCCGGCATGTACAGGTTGACGGATTCCGAAGTGTAGTAGTCGTAGTAGCTGAGGTCGCGCTCCATATAGCTCTTCTGGATGTCCAGATAGGTGTCGTAATAGTTCTGGATGGCCTTGTCCGTCGGCTCATAGTCGGCGGAAAGCGCCGTGCGCACCGCGTCGATCACGAGCTCCCACGCGCGCGTCTTTTCAAATTCCCCGGTCGAAATGCCGCGATAGGCGAGCCGGTCCTCGATGCGCTTTTTGCAGGCAGCCTCTTGGTCCATGTCCGGATCCTTCTTGGCGAGGTCAGCCGCCACCGTCTCCGCGCCGCTCTCGATCGCGGAAATGGTCTGCGCCTTTTCGTCCGCAATGCTCTGTTCCATTTCTGGGGTCAATTCCACCGAAGTGAGCTCCGCGGCGTACTGCTTGATCAATTGGTATTCGATGAGCGTCGAATAGGCGTTTTCCAGGAGGGTATTACGGCTGGAAATATACTGTTCCGTTTCCTCGTTCTCATCGGTCAGCCGGTAATAGTACCGGTAGGTATGGTATGCCGCCATGACATCCGCCTTGGTAATCTCGACGCCGTTCACCCGCGCCACGACCTGTTCCAGGTCCTTCTGCTCGTCCTTCACCATCAGCTTGCAGGATGCGCAAGAAAGCACCATCAGCACCGCCAAAACGAGCATACAAACTCTTTTTTTCATTCTCTCCTCCACACGGGCACGCCGTATTGACACAGTAAAACACAATTTATTATACTTGATTGCCTTTTGTTATGCAATGCCTGATTTTCTCCATGAATTGTAACATTTCCGTATAGGAAGCGCCTTTTTTCATGCCGTAGACGATGTAGGGTGGGTCCGCCTTGCGCAGCTCTGCCCGCCCGCGCTCGCTCTGGATCGCCGCCAGCAGCCGCCCCGCCTCCGGGATCACGGAATCGGCAAACTTCATCTGCACCGTGTCGCGCACGCGCACCACGCTCGCGAGCCCGGCGCGCTCGCCGTATCCACGGATGACCGACGCGCCGAGCAGGTTGGCCGCCGGGCGCGGGATCGGCCCAAAGCGGTCGATGAATTCCGCCTGCACCTCCCGCGCCTTTTTGATGGTGTCCGCCTGCGCCACCTTGCGGTACATGTCCAGCTTCAGCCCCTCGTCCGGGATGTAGCTGTCCGGGATATAGGCGTCCTCGCCCATCTCCACCGTCGTCTCGATCTCGGGGACGAGCGGCTGCCCCATCGTCTGCATGACCTCCTCCTTGACCATCTTCAGGTAGAGGTTATAGCCGACATTGGCCATGTGGCCGCTCTGCTCCGCGCCGAGCAGGTTGCCCGCGCCGCGGATCTGCAAGTCGCGCATGGCGATTTTCATGCCGCTGCCGAGCTGCGTGAATTCGCGGATCGCCTCCAGCCGCTTGGCCGCGACCGGGTTCATATGGTCGCCCGAGAGGTGCGTGAAATAGGCGTATCCGCGCAGGTTGGAGCGCCCGATGCGCCCGCGCAGCTGATAGAGCTGCGCGAGGCCGAATTTGTCCGCCTCATACACGATGATCGTGTTGACCGAAGGGATGTCGATGCCGGACTCGATGATCGTCGTGCACAGCAAAACATCGTATTCCCGTTCCACAAACGAGTTCATGACCGCTTCGCTTTCCGCCTCGGTCATACGGCCGTGCGCGGAGATGACGCGCGCCTCCGGCACCGCCCGGCGGATGCCTGCGGCCAGCGATTCCATTTCGTTGATGCGCCGGCAGACGAAAAAGACCTGCCCGCCGCGGTTTAGTTCCTTTAGAATCGCGTCGCGCACCATCCCCCAGTCAAAGGGCAGGACATAGGCCTGCACCTCCTTGCGGATCTCGGGCGGGGTGTCGATCGTGCTCATGTCACGGATGCCGGTGAGCGCCATTTCCAGCGTCCGGGGGATGGGCGTGGCCGACAGCGTCAGCACATCGACATCGCGCTTCATGTCCTTGATCCGCTCCTTATGCGACACGCCAAAGCGCTGCTCCTCGTCGATGACCAGCAGCCCCAGGTTTTTGAACTTCACATTCTTGCCGAGCAGCTTGTGCGTGCCGATGACGATGTCCGTCTTGCCGGACAGCAGGTTTTCCAGCACCGTCTTGGGGTGCTTGGTATAGCGCGAGAGCTGCTCGATGCGCACGGGAAAGCCCGAAAACCGCGCGAGGAAGTTCTTATAGTGCTGCCGGGCGAGCAGCGTCGTCGGCACCAGCATGGCGACCTGCTTGGAATCCATGACTGCCTTGAAGCAGGCGCGCATAGCGACCTCGGTCTTGCCGTAGCCGACATCGCCCAAGAGCAGGCGGTCCATGATCTTGGTGCTCTGCATGTCCTGCTTGATCTGCTCGATGCTCTCGAGCTGTCCCGGCGTCTCGGTATAGGCAAAGTTGTCCTCAAACTGCCGCTGCCAGACGGTGTCCTCCGAAAAGGCATAGCCCTTTGCCTGGCTGCGTTCGCGGTAGATCTCGACCAGGTTTTCCGCGAGCTGCTTGACCGAGGCGCGCGCCTTGGTCTTGGCCGTTTCCCATTCGCGCCCGCCCAGCTTGGAAAGCCGCGTCTCCTCCTCGTCCGGGCCGATGTATTTGTCGATGCGCCCGATCTGCGCCGTCGGGATGAACAGTCGGTCGCCGTCGCGGTATTCGATCTCCATGTAGTCCGCGCTGACGCCCGCGATCTCCATCGTCTTGAGGCCCAGGTATTTGCCCTTGCCGTGCACCTCGTGCACGACGATATCGCCCGCGTGCAGGTCGGCCAGCAGGGCGATCTCCCGGGTCTTCTTTGGCTGCCGGGCGCCCGCCTTGCGCGGCCGCCGCCCCAGGATGTCCTCCTCGGAAAAGAAGACGGCGCGGATGCTCTCCGCCTCAAAGCCCTCCTCGATGGAAAGCGGCAGCATGCTCACGCCCGGGGCCCGGAGCTTCGCGCCGAGCGGCGCCAAAATCCCGCGCTCGGACAGCGCGCCGGCGATGCTCGTCTGCCGCCCGCCCGCGCAGAGGTACACCCGGTACCCCGCCTGGACGCGCTCGCGGATCGCCTCGGCAAGCAGGTCCGCATTGCCCTGGAAGCCCACGGTCGCCCGGGTGTGGAAGTCGATCTGCGCCGCCCCGGCAAGCTTTGTCCAGGGCGAGAGCCCCTCCAAATTGACGATCCGCCGCCGGTGTGCGTCCAAAAATTCCTCCGCCGGGAAGGTGTGCAGGATCTCCACGCCGAAGGCGCCGCCCTCCGCCACGATCTCGGAAAACATCGCCGTCTGGCTCTGCAGGCGTTCCCGCTGCTCCGCCAGGATCGCCGCGCCGTCCTCAAACACGACGATCGGGTCCTTGGCATAGGAAAGCGCGCTCGCCTGCGCTTCCAGTAGGCTCACATACGCCTCGATGTTGGAAAAGCTCCCGCTTTCCTCCAGGGAGAGCAGGTAGGTCTCCCGCACCGCGTCCAGCTTTTCCTCCTTGGCCGCCTCGAAATACCGGCGGAGCTGCGCCGTTTCCTCGGCGTCCATGGCGAATTCGTGCGCCGGCGGGATGTTTACCGCTGCGATGTTGCCGCCAAAGGAGCGCTGCGAATCCGCGTCAAACGCGCGGATGCTCTCGATCTCCTCGTCAAAAAAGGTGATGCGCAGCGGCTGCGCCGCCCCGGGGGGGAAGACCTCTACCATTTCCCCGCGGCCGGAGATCTGCCCCGCCCCCTCGATGAGCGAGGTGTATTCATACCCCGCCCGGGAGAGGCTGCGCAGCAGATTCTGCGGCGAGACGGTCTGCCCCTCGCGCAGCGTGACATACTGCGCAAAGAACTTCTCCGGCGGGCGCATGCGGGAAAGCAGCGACTCGACGGAGGCGAACACGACGCCGCCCCTTTGGTGCAGCCGGTCGAGCGCCTGCACCCGAGCATGCCGCACCTCGGCGCTCTGCGCCTCGACCGGGCGGAGCTCCGCCTGCGGCGCGGGGAGCAGGATGCCCTCCGGGTAGACATATGCCTCCGCTGCGCGGCGCGCGTGATATTCGCTCGAAAAGACATAGAAAATGTCCCGCCCCGTCTGTTCCCGCAGCAGGTGCAGCAGGTGCGGCCGCGCTTCCTTCGCCACGCGAACAAGCGAGCAGGGGGCTTCGCCCCGCATGCTCGCAACCAGCTGCTGTAGTTCCGGCATTTCCGCCAGCAATGCAAGAAATTGTTCCATCCCGGCCCCCTTTATTTGGAGCTGTACTTCTGCTGCGCCGCCTCCAGCCCCGCGAGGACGATCTCCTCCGCCGCCTGCGCGCTCTTTTCCGCGCTCTCAGCATACAGCCGCTGTTCCTCGCGGCTTAGGTGATGCAGCACATAGTCCATGAGGCGCATGCCCTCCGGCGGCTTGCCGATGCCGAAGCGCACGCGCGGGAATTCCTCCGTCCCCAGGCACTCGATGACGGACTTCATGCCGTTGTGACTGCCCGCGCTGCCCTTCGCGCGGATGCGCAGCTTGCCAAGCGCCATGTCCTTGTCGTCATAGATCACGATGATCTTTTCCGGCGGGATATTGTAATACCGCGCGGCCGCGGCCACGCTCCGCCCGCTCAGGTTCATAAAGGTCTGCGGCTTTAGGAGCAGCACCTTCTCTCCCCCCAAAAACAGCTCGGCCGCCTGCGCCTCGAACGCGCTTTTGGAAAAGCGCACCTTCCACCGGCCGGCCAGTTCGTCAAGCGCCATAAACCCCGCATTATGCGGGGTTTTCCGATACTTCAGGCCGGGATTGCCCAGCCCCACGATCAAATACATGTGTCTCTTCCTTACTTTCTGTGAATCTGGTAGCGCCCCTTGGCCCAGTTCGCCTTCACAAGCTCCCGGGCGCGCCCGATCGCGAGCGCCTCGGCCGGGACATCCTTGGTCACCGTCGTCCCCGCGGCGATATAGGCGCCCTCGCCCACCTGCACCGGGGAGATCAGGTTTGTGTTGCACCCGATAAACGCGCCGTCACCTACGACCGTCTTGTTCTTCGCCTTGCCGTCGAAGTTGACGAACACCACGCCGCAGCCGATGTTGATGTCCTCGCCAAGCTCCGCGTCGCCCACATAGGTGAGGTGCGAAACCTTGGTCCCATCGCCGATCACGGCGTTCTTGGTCTCCACAAAGTCGCCGATCCGGCAATGGCTGCCGATCCGGGTGCCCGGGCGCAGATAGGCGTTCGGCCCGATCTGCGTATGCTCGCCCACCTCCGCCTGCAAAAGGACGGAGTTTTCCACCGTCGTCGCGTCCCCGATCGTGCACCCGACAAGGCGGCTGCCCTGATAGAGCGTGCACCCGCGCCCGATGCGGCACTTGCCCTCCAAAATGACGCCGGGATAGATCACCGTGTCCTCACCGATCTCCACCTCCGGGCCAATGTAGGTCGCGGCCGGGTCGATCATGGTCACGCCCGCAAGCATCAGCCGTTCGTTGATGCGCGCGCGGAGCGCCGCCTCTGCCTCGGCCAGCTGCACGCGCGTGTTGACGCCCACGCATTCGCGCATGTCCTCGATCCGGATGCTTTCCACCTTGCCGCCCGCCCGGTACAGGATGCCGACGCAGTCGGTCAGGTAGTATTCATGCTGCGCGTTGTCCGGCTTCAGCTCCTCGAGCGCCCGGAGCAGCGCAGAGGTCTTGAAACAATAGAAGGAGAAGTTGAGCTCCTTGATCTGCTTCTGTTCCGGCGTCGCGTCCTTATCCTCGACGATGCCGCAGATCCGCCCTGCCGCGTCGCGCACGATGCGCCCATAGGGCGGCGTCTTTTCCGGGCAGGCCGTGAGCAGCATGCAGTCGCACCCGCTCTTCTGCGCCTCCTCCGCCAGCCGCGCGATCGTCTCCGGGCGGATGAGCGGCATATCCCCGGCCAGCACGATCGTGTAATCGCTATCCCGGATCTCCTCCCGCGCGGTCAGGACGGCGTGCCCGGTGCCCAGGCGCTCCGCCTGATACACATAGCGGAACGCCTCACCCAGCGTTTCCCGCAATTGCTCGCCGCCGTTGCCATATACGAGCACCGGCTTTTCCGTCACGGCGCGCGCCGCCTCGGCCACCCATTCCACGAGGCTCCGCCCCGCCGCCTTATGCAATACCTTGGGGAGGGCGGAATGCATCCGCGTGCCCTCGCCCGCCGCCATAATGACTACTTCTATTTTCTGCTGCATCTTCGTTTCCTCTCGTTTATTCCAAAATTGCGTCCACCGGGCCGCCGCCCAGGCATTCGTCCCCGCTGTACAGCACAGCGTATTGCCCTGGCGTGACGGCGCGTTGCTTTTCCCGCGCCTCGATGAGGACATGGTCGCCCTCCACATAGACATGCACCTGCTGATCCGGCTGCCGATAGCGGAACTTCGCCATACAATCGAATTCCTTCACATCCATCGGATTGACAAAACTGAACGACCCGACGGCGCACACCCGGGAATACAGCTTCGGGCTGTCCTCGCCCTGCTCTACATATAATATGTTGTTTTTCAGGTCCTTATCGACGACGAACCAGCGCTCGCCCGTCCCGCGGCCGCCAATGTTCAGCCCGCGGCGCTGCCCCAGCGTATAATACATGAGCCCCTGATGCATGCCGATGTATTCGCCGGCGGTCGTGCGCATCTCGCCGGGCTGCGCGGGGAGGTAGCCCTGCAGGAACTTGCGGAAGTTGCGCTCGCCGATGAAGCAGATGCCCGTGGAGTTCTTCTTGTCCGCCACCGGCAGCCCCGCCTCCCGCGCGATCTGCCGGACATATTCCTTCGTATATCCGCCGACGGGGAATTCCACCCGTTCCAGCTGCGCCGCCTTGAGCGTGCACAGGAAGTAGGACTGATCCTTGCGCGAATCGCGCCCCTTTAGCAGCCTCGTGCCGTCCCATTTGTTGACGCGGCAGTAATGCCCGGTCGCGATCTCCTCTGCGCCGATGTCCAGGCAGAAATCCAAAAAGGCCTTAAATTTGATCTCCTTATTGCACAAAACATCCGGATTCGGCGTCCGCCCGGCCTTGTATTCCTCGAGGAAGAGGGAGAAGACCCGTTCCCAATATTCCCGCGCAAAGTTGACGGAATAGTAGGGGATGCCGATCTTGTCACAGACGCGGCGGACATCCTCAAAGTCCTGATCTGCCGTGCACACGCCGTTTTCATCCTCTTCGTTCCAATTTTTCATAAAGACGCCCATGACATCATAGCCCTGCTTTTTCAGCAGATAGGCGCTGACGGCGGAGTCCACCCCGCCGGAAATTCCGATCGCAATCTTTGGTCTGCTCATAGATCTACACCTCACCTATGTTAGAATAGCCCAATCTCCCGGGCAAGTCAACAAAAAAGGCCGCCGCATTGACGCACCCCCGCTTTTCCCGTATACTAAACGCAGAAACCCATGTATCAAGGAGGGTCGTTATGGTTCGTTTCGCCGTCGTCGGCACCAATTTCATCACCGACTACATCCTGGAGGCGGCCAAAGCCTGCCCGGATTTCCAATTGACCGCCGTGCATTCCCGCCGCGCCGAGCGCGCACAGGAATATGCCAAGACCTGGGGCGCACCCTATGCGTTCACCACATTGGACGAAGTCGCCGCCTGCCCGGAGGTCGACGCGGTCTATATCGCGACGCCCAACTTCACGCACAAGGACTATGCCCTGCAAATGCTGCGAGCGGGCAAGCATGTCCTGGTGGAAAAATCCGCCGCCGCCAATGCGCGGGAATGGCGGCAGATGACAAAGACGGCCAAGGAGCACGGCGTCATCCTGCTGGAGGCGCTGCGCACCGCGTTTAACCCCAATTACCGGCGCATCCGCGACGCGCTCCCGAGGCTCGGCACGCTGCGGCGCGGAGTGTTTTCCTGCTGCGCCTATTCCCGGCGCTATGACAATTTCAAGCGCGGCGTCATCGAAAACGCCTTCGTGCCCGAGATGGCCAATGGCGCGCTCATGGACCTCGGCGTATATGCCATGAACTTCATGACCGGCCTGTTCGGCAAGCCGGAAAACCTCACCGCCTCGGCCGTCAAGCTGCACAACGGCGTGGACGGCGTGGGCACGATCACCGCCGCCTATCCGGGCATGCTCGTCACGCTGTTCTATGGCAAGGTCGCGCCGTCCGGCAACGCCTGTGAGATCCAGGGCGAAGACGCCTACATGACCATCGAGGGCCTGAGCGCCCCGGAGCGCGTCACGATCACCTACCGCGACGGCACGACGGAGGAGGTCCCGCTCGAGGACATCCCCTTCCGCCGCGACCTGTCCTATGAGCTTGCCGCCTTCACCCGCATGGTCCGCGAGGGCGGCGGCGAGGACGCGTATAACGCCCGCACGCTCACCTCCCTTGAAGTGATGGACGAGGCAAGGGCACAGATGGGCATGCATTTCCCAAACGACGACATTGACTAAAGGAGGATCGCTATGGAAGCTGTTTGGGATAACCCGGTATTGCAGGTCATCGCCGACCGCGCGAGCATCCGCGCCTATACGCGCGAGCCGCTGAGCCCGGCACAGATGGAGGCGCTCAAGCGGGCCGCCCTGGCCGCGCCCACCGCCGTCAATGCACAGACACAGCGGTTTTTGTTCGTCACCAATCCGGCGCTGCTGCACGAGGTGGAGCAGGCGGTACTGCAAAAAATCCTTGCCAGCGGCGACGAAGCGGCCATTGCCCGCACCGCCGCGCGCGGCAATAAGGTGCTCTATGACGCGCCGCTGCTCGTGATCGTCACCATCGACCCGCAAAACGCCTATACCAAGATCGACGCCGGCATCGCGGCGCAGACGCTGGCGTTGGCGGCCAAGTCGATGGGGCTGGATTCGGTCATCGTGGGCATGCCGGGCATGGCGTTTTCCGGCCCGGAGGGCCCCGCGCTCAAGCAAAAGCTGCGCTTCCCCGCGGGGCTGGAATACGGCATCGGCGTCCTAATCGGCCATCGCGCGATGGACAAGGCGCCGCACACCTCGCCCGCCTCACACATTTTGGAGATCTCTTAAACGCAAAAGCGCCCCAGGCCGCACAAGGCTTGGGGCGTTTCTTTTTGCCGCCGTCACCGGATGTCCGCGATCAACGCATCCAGCTCTTCCATCGTCAGCACCGTATTTCGGACATGCACCACCTCTGCGCCCCGTTTTAGGAACAGGACATAGGGCAGCGTCCGCACGAGCAGGTCTCGTTCCAGGCATTTTTCCCGGTCATAGCACACGGGGAAGGTATATCCCCCTTCGCGCAGCACCTCGGCGGCGTCCTCCATCGTGTCCGCGCTGCCGTCGAAGGTGTTGACGACGAGGAACTGCACCTCCTCGCCATACTTTTCATACGCCTGCTGCACCGCCGCGAGGCCCTTCACACTCTCCGGCGTGCGCGACGCCCAGAAGTAGAGCACCACCGGCTGCGCCTGCACCCAGCTTTCGCCGGTCTCGAAATAGACGCCCTCGGCATCATAGAAGCGCAGCACCTTCATATAGTGCTTGACGCGTTCCAATTCCTTGGCTTCCCATTCCTCGACACTTTGCTGCTTTTTGCAGCCGCAGACCGCCAAGGCCAGCATGCCCAGCGCCAACAGGAGCGCCCATATCCGTTTTCGTTTCATCGTTGTTTCCTTTCTTTCTGTTCGGCGCGCGGACGGTCTTTTCCCCGCGCGCCATGTTGTCCTTTACCGCTGCTTTTCGATATATCCGTCGCGCATCTGATAGGTGTGCTGCGCATACTGCAAAAGATCCAAGTCGTGCGTTACCATGATGAGGCTCGCCCCATACCGCCGGCACAGCTCCATCAGCAGTTCCAGCACCATTTTCCCGTTTTCCTCGTCCAAATTGCCCGTCGGTTCGTCCGCAAAGATGATCTTCGGCCGGTTGACCACCGCCCGCGCAATCGCCACCCGCTGCTGCTCCCCGCCGGAGAGCGCCATCGGCCGCCGCTTCAGTTTGTCCTTGAGGCCGAGCGCCTCGACCACCTCGCGGAAGGTCTCGCGGTCCTTGTTTTTGTCAAACCGCAGGGGCAGCGTGATGTTGTCCTCCACACTGAATTCCTGGATCAGGTTATAGGCCTGAAACACAAAGCCGAAGTCGTGACAGTGCAGCTTAGCCAGGTCGCAGTCTTGATAGATGGACTTGCCCTCGTAAAATACATCGCCCTTGGTCGGCTGTTCCAGCCCCGCCATCATGTGCAAAAGCGTCGATTTGCCCGATCCGCTCTTGCCATAGATGAAATGGATGCCCTCGGCAAATTCCATGCTCACCGGCTTCACCGCCTCCACGCGGGTGCTCCCCTGCCGGAATTCCTTGCCGCATTGTTCCAATCGAAGTAAGCTCATTGTTGTCTCCTTTCCAAATTGCCGCCCCGTCATTCCGCAAAGCGGATGCAGGAGGCGATGTTCTTTCGAAATACGCTCCGGGAAACGCCGTAGGCCAGCAGCATAAACGCCGCGCCCAGCCCCAGCGCGATCCACCCGAGCTGCCCCGCCAACCGCACATAGTCCGCCGCCAACAGCAGCTGCCCCACGACCTGTTCAGCGAATTTTGTTACGCTCAGGATCGTCACGGCAACCATCGCCGCCACGATGAAGGCGAAGTACACGGAAAGCTCCGCCAGCACCGCCCGGAAGAGGTAGCTTTGCCGGTACCCCGTCGCGCGCAGAATGCCGAACATCTGCTGCCGCTGCAACAGGCTCCCGTACAGGATGCCCACCAGCGCCACCAGGATGAACAGCCCGAGCACTCCGCCCAGCACGGCATAGACCACGCCGATGGCACTCCATAGCTGCTGCATATACACTTTTGCATCCGCGGAATCGACGATATTTCCACCCTGTCCCGTCATGGCGATGCGATAAAATTCCCGCTCTACCGCTTCCTGCTGTTCCGGTGTGATATCCTGCGTTAGATAGACGATAAAGTGCGTCAATCGATTGAGATAGCTCATATCCTTTGCGGTCTCTTCCGTGATGACGACGGTGATCTCGCCTCCTTCCGAACCAACGACATAGGGGCGATCCAGCGCAAAAACTTCATCCATGCACCGGCTGAGCGTCACGGTTTCCTCACAGTACCGAATCTTTTCCGGATGCTCTTTCACTTCCTCAAAGGTGCAATCGGCTTCCAAATGAGCCAGCCGCAGCGCATCACCCACGCGGAAAGCGTCATTATATACCGCATCGGTATCCAGCCCTTCCATGACGAGCGGTTTTGCAAAAAGCACCGCCTTGCCGGGCGCCAGATCCCGTTCCACATCGATGTCCGGATAGGCCGCCTCGAAATAGGGGAGGCTCCACGCATCCAACACATAAACGGTATAGGACATTGTGGCACGCAGCCCTTTCGGGATTGCCGGGACTTCCGACATTTCATGATCGATCGGCGGCTCTGCCGTCATCTGTGCCAGCCGCCGATAATAGGCGCTTTCTCCCTCCGGAAAAATCAACAGACTGCGGTTGTCCGTCCTCTTTTCCACACCCAATACGCCGGGCATCCCTTGGAAAACATCCACCGCTGCACGGGGATAGGTGTTGCGCGGCGCGCTGATCTCAAAATCGCCATATAGATAGAGCGCCCAGCCCGCACTCGCGCTTGCATATAGATTCGGGATCTCTTCCGCGATTTCTCGCCCGCGCACCTGTTGATCGTATTGTGTGCAGAAGATCATCGCCACAAACATCACGACGAGCAGCCCCACGGCCGCCATGCGCCACCCGTTTTTGCGCAGGTAGGATACCGCGATCGGCCCGCAGAGGCTCGGGGACGCGCCGAGGGCTTCGTCCTCTGCCGCCCGGCGGCGCAGGGCGGGAAAGAGCTTTTTGCCCTCTAACCCAAAGACGAAATACCCGGCCGCCGTCAGCAGCACCCCGGCCAGGAGGAACAGCAGCTGCGACCATTGCGCCAAGGGATGGATCTCCAGATGCAGCCCCGCGCGCATGCACAGCGTGAACACCGCGCACCAAAGCGCGCCGAGCAGGATGCCGGCGAGGCCGAGGATCCCCGCCCACAGGAGCAGCAGTCCCAATCGCCGCGCGCGCGAAGCGCCCAATTGTTCCATCGTGCGCGCCACCGGGGCAAAGGTCCTAAAATGCGCCGTCAGGGCGATGCAGAGCAGCACCGCCGTGCCCGTCAGCACCAGGATCGTGAACAGCCCGCGATAGGTATACACCGGGTAGATCATCAGCGGGAAATAGCTCCAGTAAGTCGCACTGTTAAAGATCATGTGATCGGCATCGATATCGCCGATGTCGTTGGAAAGGCGAATAATTTCGCTTTCCGGCGATTCCATGCGATTCAATGTATATAAATAGAGCAGCGCCGCCGTCTTTGGCTCGCTGCCTAGGGTATCCCCTTTGCTGAGCAGGATGTTCAGGTAGTCGTTTTCGCCCGGGATGGGCACATCCGGCGAGGAACAAAACCCGGTGTAGTCCCGCAGGACGCCGCAGACGCGAAATTCCCGGGTGCCGTCCGGCGTATCGAGGGAGAACCGGCTCCCCACGCCGCTCCCTTCGGGGAGGAGGTAGAGCAGATGCTCCTCTACCGCGGCTTCGCCCGCCGCCTCGGGCAAGCGCCCTTGCAGGAGGCGCAGGCTGCCGAGCGAGACGGCCGTTTCGTCCATATGCCCGGCCGTGGCATAGGCGTCTGTCCCGGCGAGAGGGAAGTTGCCGTAATTTTCCATCAAGCCCAGTTCCCGCACGAGCGGCGTCGCGCGCAGCTCTGCGACCTGTGCCTCGCTCAAGTCGAAGAAAGTCGCCTGAAACCGCCCCGACTTTTCCACAAAGCCGTCAAAGGTCGTGTCCAAAATCGCCGTAAAGATCGGCGCAATGCTCAGGATCAAAAACGCGGCCAGGGAAAGGAGGGCGACCATCATCGCGGTGCTCTTTTTGCGGTAAGTAAACAGCGAAACTGCCTGCCGCAGCATAGTGTATTCTCCTTTCATTTTGGCGGGAACGGCACGGTGTCTCCGTGCCGCCCACCCTTTTAATTACTATTGTTCCATCAACAAATGATATGCTTTAGGATTCGTTATAGCTATAGATCCGTGTCAAGCCATCGACGATTTCCGTATTGAGCGTCGAATCTACGCGCCAAGCGTACGACCCATATTTATTTCCTTTTGTATAAGTGCCGGAAATATCGCGCTGTACCAAGTACCCCAAATTGCATTTTGCTTGCTGCGCAGCTTTCCCGCCTGCACTTAGTACCACTTTGTAATAAGTATCCTCCGCGCCAACATTGACCGTATTCGCCTGCGTCCGAATAAACATCTGTGAACTTGTCACTTGCGCCGTCCAAGTAAATGTCCGCGAACGCTGATTGGCACTGGTGATACTCCAATTGTATGCAAAGTGCTGCTTCGATGCCATCGCTGTCGTCACCAGGACGCTCAATACCAACACAAACAGGGCAACTCTCGTGATCCGTTTCATCGCTTTACACATTTGTATATCTCCTAAAAATATGTTTGAGTCTCTTTGCCTACTTTGCGCCCGCAAACTGGCCCATGGGAATCAGCCTCCTTTCCCTTTCCTTGGTAACTTTTACAAACTTTCCCCGTGTTTTCAGAACTTTTTCCGCCTTTTGCTCCTCATTTGGGTACAAAAAATACAGTTTCCAAATTTTACACCGCTCGAAGCCAAGCTTTCTCGTCCGCTGTCCGCACGAAAAAACACTATACTGCGCTATATAAAATTTGAAAACTGTATTTACCTTTAATATACCAGATTTGTCAAAATTGTCAATGGTTTCCTATAGGAAAACTAGAAAATCCCCTGCCCGCCAGGCGTACGGCATGGCTGTTTGGGTGGGGCGCCGCCACGCATACATTCGCCCTCAGCCGACAGCGCACCGCAGTTTGCATGCCACCCGATTCCCACAAATCGACCGGCGAGACCGTTGGGATGCACTCATTCATCCCCCTGCACAGATTGCCAAAAAGCATTTGCAAATAATGCCTTTCGCGCGCAAAAAAAGGCGGCGAAAAACTTCGCCGCCCGTCTGCCTTCTTTGTTTAGTCCACCAGCGTCGTCCAGCCGTAGGTGTCCTCGACCTTGCCCCACTGGATGCCCGTGAGACAGTCATAGAGCTTCTGCGTCAGCTCGCCCGTCCGGAAATCGTTGATCGTCACGGCATCGTCCCGATAGAGGAATTCCCCGATCGGTGAGATGACCGCCGCCGTGCCCGTGCCGAAGGCCTCCTCCAGCGTACCGTCGTGCCCGGCCCGCATGAGGTCGTCCACCGACAGGCGGTCTTCATGCACAGTATACCCCCAGTCGCGCAGGATGTGCAGGATGGAGTCGCGCGTCACGCCCGGAAGCACCGAGCCGTCGATCGGCGCGGTATAGATCTCGCCCGCAATCTTGAACATGACATTCATCGTGCCCACTTCCTCCACATACTTGCGCTCCACGCCGTCCAGCCAGAGCACCTGCGCACAGCCCTTCGCCTCTGCCTTGACCTGCCCCAAGATGGACGCCGCATAGTTGCCGCCGCACTTGGCAAAGCCCGTGCCGCCCTTGACCGCGCGAACAAGCTCGTCCTCGATCAGGATCTTGACCGGGTTGACGCCCTCGGCATAATACGCGCCGCTCGGGCTTAGGACGATCACAAATTTATAGGACTTCGCCGCATGCACGCCGAGCGCGCCCTCGGTGGCGAACATGAACGGGCGGATATAGAGCGAGGTCTCCGGTTCGGAGGGCACCCAGTCCTCATCCATCTTGACGATCGCCTTGACCGCCTCCACAAACATCTCCTCCGGGAATTCCGGCATGCACAGCCGGCGGTTGGAATTGATCATGCGCCGGGCGTTCATCTCCGGCCGGAAGAGCTGCACCTTGCCGTCCGCACGGCGATACGCCTTGAGCCCTTCGAAGGTCTCCTGCGCGTAGTGCAGCGTGACGCAGGTCGGCTCCAGCGGGATCGGACCATACGGAACGATGCGGGCGTCGTGCCAGCCCTGTCCGGCGTCATAGTCCATGACAAACATATGATCGGTATAGTACTTTCCAAACCCCAGATTCTTTTCATCCGGTTTCTGCTTGGGAACTGCGATTCTTTCCACACGAATTTCCATGTTCTCTCTCCTCCTTGCGTCTTTGCATGGCCGTGCCCAAAAGCGCGCATATGCAGGCGTAAAATGATTTTTTCTTATTATATATTAGGCCTTTTTCAAATTCAATAAAAAGAAGAATTTCAAACGAAAAAATTCTTTTTTGCAAACCGGCCGCCCCGGTGCGCGTGAAATGCTTGCAAGAGATTCGCTTTTGTTTTATACTGTAATCAGGTAATGATTTACTCAAATTTAAAAGGAGAATGAATATGGATACCAAACAAATTCTGACTCAAGCTGGCAACCATGTGGCGGAAGTTCTTTCCAAGATCGATCCGGCACAGGTAGATGCTATGGCAAAAGCGATTGCCAAGGCAAACCGTGTGTTCGTTTCCGGTTGGGGCCGTGCGGGCAATGTCGCTGGTATTCTGGGCATGGATATGTCTCAGATCGGCAAGGTCGTATTCCGTGTAGGCGATAACAACACGCCTTCCATCCACGAAGGGGATATCCTGCTTGTCGTTTCCGGTTCCGGCAACACCAAGACGATTTCCATCATCGCGAAGGAAGCGAAGGATTTCGGCGCAACGGTCGGCTTGATCTCCACGAGCGAGCAGTCCATCATCGGCGAGATCGCGGACTACAACATCGTGCTCCCGCGCATCGAAACGCCCATGGCCAAGATCATGAAGGACAAGAGACCGCCGCGTGACCCGAAGTTCAAGAGCACGGCTGGCACGCGCGAGACCTATGACCTCACCGCAGAAGAGAGAGAAGCGATCACGCTGGATCAGGTGGAACTTACCTATCAGGCGGCGTTCGTCCTCAACGAAGTTCTCCAGCACAAGGTCATGGAAGAACTCGGCGAGACCTTCGAAGCGATCCACTACTATCACAACAGCCTTGAATAATTGAAGGGAGACTACTTAACATGTTAGATATTAAAAAATTGCTGGATTGCGCCGGCAAAAATGTTGCTGAAACATTGAACAAAGTTGATCCCGCACAGATCGAAGAAATCGCGACCGCGATCGCGGAATCCAAGCGCGTATTCACCGCTGGCTGGGGCCGTGCGGGTAACATCGTCCGCATCCTGGGCATGGACATGTCCCAGATCGGTATGCTCGTATACTGCGTCGGCGACAACGGCACGCCCTCCATTCATCCGGGCGACATCCTGCTCATCAACTCCGGTTCCGGCAACACCAAGACGATTGCTGTAATCGCAGAGCAGGCAAAAGAGCAGGGCGCAAAGGTTGCTCTGATCTCGGGCGCTGCGCCGGAGGATTCCACCATCGGCAAGATCGCTGACATCAATGTCACCGTTCCGCGCCTCAAGAAGAATAACTTCCGCCCGCCGGTCAGCAAGGATGTCAAGAACAAAGGTCTTGGCGAGCGCGTTGACTGGGGTCTGACCGCAGAGCAGAGAGAAGAAATGGCTTATGACGATGTCACGGGCTATTATGAATCTGCTTTTGCCCTCAACGAAGTTATCCGCAAAGCCGTTATGGAAAAGACGGGCGCGAAGACTGAGGACATCATGTACTATCACAACAACCTGGAATAAGCCGCATCGTTCCAGCATCAGACGCATCGCCGGTATTCGGCGGTGCGTTTTTTATTTGTGGCGTGTTCGCCGGGCGGGGGCGTTTTCCCTTTGCGGGTTTCCCCTCGCACTTTGCAAACCACATTATCCGGCATATTTCGAATTTTTGTAATTTGAAATTTCAGAAAAATTTCCGATTTATCTTGAAAAAATTTCTCGATTCGAATGTGGAATCCAGATTTTCTAAATTCCATTAATTCTTATATAAATTTACAGATTATCTTGGGATTTTGACTGACCCTGTCTTCTGGAGAAGGTGTTGCGGCGCTACTCCGGCCGATCACGGTTCTTCCTCCCTAGCCTCCTTTGGGGCGCAGCTTTCCCGGCAGGAAAGGAAATTACGCGCGCAAAATGGGCAACAAAAAGCCGGCGGATCTTCTTGGAACCGCCGGCTTACCATCGCTATGAATCTTATTTATCGCTTTCTTCCAAAACCTTTTCCGGGACTTTGGCAAACAAGGGGCTGACCGAAACGCGGTTGTGGATGCGCAGAACCGCCTCCGCAAACAGCGGCGCAGCCGATACCGTGACCATCTTGGGGCTGTCCGCCGTATAGGGGTTTTCCACCGTGTCCGTGCTGATGACCAGCTCGATCGGGCTTTCCTCGATGCGCTTGACGCCGGATTCCCGCAGGATGTTGTGCCCCAGGCAGGCGAAGATGCGCTTCGCGCCCTTGGCCTTCAACACCTTCGCGATGTCGATGAGCGTCCCGCCCGAGATGCTGAAGTCGTCCACGATCAGGCAGTCCTTGTCCGTCACATCGCCGATGAGTTCCAGGATCTTTGCCTTTTCGTCATGCGCCACGCGCGTCTTGTCGCCGATCGCGACCGGCGTGCCGAGGTAGTCCGCATATTTGCGCGCCGTCTTGGCAAAGCCCGCGTCCGGAGAAACCACGACCAGGTTTTTCACATCGACATATTTCTTGACGCTCTCGCACAAAAGCGGCAGGGAATACAAGTGGTCAGAAGGAATGCGGAAGAAGCCCTGAATCTGCGGCGCGTGCAGATCCATCGTGATGAAGCGATCCGCCCCGACGACCTCGATGCAGTCCGCACAGACGCGCGCACGAATCGAGACGCGCGGCTCGTCCTTCTTGTCGCCCTTGGCATAGCCGAAATACGGTACGATCACCGTGATCGAGCTTGCGCTTGCCCGCTTGAAGGCGTCGATCCAGAACAGGATCTCTACCAGTTCGTTATTCGGGTCCATCCCGATGGGCTGAACCAGATAGACATCGCTGTTTCTTACCGTTTCCTTGATGCGCACAAAAATATTGCCATCAGAGAAATGTATAACTTCCGAGTTTCCCAGTTCCGTGCCGAGGTAGTTGCACATCTTCTTTGCAAAGCTCTGGCCCGTCTTTCCCGCAAAGATTTTTACATTTCCTTGTTCACTATGCATGTTTGATCTCCCATAGGTTCTAATATCAAAACTTTGATAAATTCATCATATCACACCCCGCGGAAACTATCAACAAAAACAGCCCTCAAGGCTGCTTTTTTTCAAAAATCCGCCGGAGGCCTTCCCTCAGCAGCGGCGTGTCCGCCCCGCGCTGCTCCATGCCGAGGCGGGCTTCGCGGCGCGTGCCGTGAAAGTCGCTGCCCTGCGTCACAAACAGGCCATGTTTCCCGGCCAGTGCATAATACGCCCGGCACGCCGCGTCGCTGTGCAGGGGATAGAAGGCCTCCACCCCCTGAAGACCACCCGCCTTCAGACGGGCAAACAGCGCGTCATAGTCCTCCGCCTGTGTAAGCCCCGGGTGCGCCAGCACCGCCAGCCCTCCAGCCGTCTGTGCCGCCGCCAAAATCTCCTCTGCGCTAAGGCTCTGCCGCGGCACATACCCGGCCTGCCCGGGTATCAGATATTTTGCAAACGCCTCCGCGATCGATGCGGCATACCCGGCCCGGCAAAGCGCCTGTGCCAGGTGCGGCCGCCCGATCGAAGCGCCATCCGCACACCGCTGCACCGCATCATAGGAGAGTTCGACTCCCGCCCGGCGCAGCTGCTCCACCATGCGCCGCATGCGCTCCTCCCGCCGTTGCCGCAGGCCGCAGAGTGCCTGCCTAAGCGCAGCGTCCGCCGTGTCCGCCCCATAGACCAGGATGTGCAGCTCTCCTTCCCATTCGGCCGAAAACTCGATCCCGCTCACCGTCCGGATGCCCTGTGCCCGCGCCGCCGCCATAAAAGCCGCCGTCCCGGCCATCGTGTCGTGGTCGGTCAACACCGCATGCGTGAGCCCCGCCGCCCGGCACCGCTCCGCCAACGCTTTTGGGGCGTCCGTCCCGTCCGAAGCGGCCGAATGCATGTGCAGATCTACCTTCATCCACCTGCCCTCCTTTCCAAAAAAAGGGCGAGAGATCGCTCTCCCGCCCCGTTTTTCCGTTTATCCAAGCACCGGCGCGTCCGCCGTTTCCGTGAAGAGCTTTTCAAATTCCTCTCCCGAAATTTTTTCTTTTTCCATCAAGACCTTGGCGATCTTATGCAGCTTTTCCATATTGGCCTGCAGGATCTCCTTCGCGCGCTCCATGCAACTGACCAGCTGCTTTCTAAGCTCCGCGTCGATCTGTGCCGCGACCTGCTCGCTGCATTCCTTAGACTGCACGAGCTCCTTGCCCAAGAAGACCTCCTGGCTCCCGCCGTGGAACACCGGGCCGATCACATCGTTCATGCCGTATTTCACGATCATAGCGCGCGCCATGCGCGTCGCCCGCTCGATGTCGTTGCTCGCGCCCGTCGTAATGTCGCCAAGCACCAGCGCCTCTGCCGCGCGGCCGCCCAGCATCATCGTCATCTCGTCGATCATTTTGGACTTGAAATAGTGGCTCTCGTCCTCGTCGGGCAGCGTCATGGTATACCCCGCCGCCATACCGCGCGGGATGATGGAAATCTCATGCACCTCGTCGCAGTGCGGCAGCACCTTGGCACAGATCGCGTGCCCCACCTCGTGATAGGCCGTGACCATCTTGTCTTTTTCCGTGAGCACGCGGCTCTTCTTCTCCGGCCCGGCGACGACGCGGGTGATGGCTTCCTCCACCTCCTGCATGCTGATCTCCGTCTTGTGGAAGCGCGCCGCCAAAATGGCCGCCTCGTTCAGCACATTTTCGAGATCGGCGCCCGAAAAGCCCGGCGTGCGCTTGGCAATGACCTTGAGGTCCACATCCGCGCCGAGCGGCTTCTTCTTGGAATGCACGCGCAGGATCTCCTCGCGGCCCTTGACATCCGGCACATTGACGACGATCTGCCGGTCAAAGCGCCCTGCGCGCAGCAGCGCCGGGTCGAGGATGTCTACGCGGTTGGTCGCCGCCAGCACGATGATGCCCTCGTTGGACACAAAGCCGTCCATCTCGACGAGCAGCTGGTTGAGCGTCTGCTCGCGTTCGTCGTGGCCGCCGCCCAGGCCCGCGCCTCTCTGCCGGCCGACGGCGTCGATCTCGTCGATAAAGATGATGCAGGGGGCGTTCTTTTTCGCGTTGTCAAACAGGTCGCGCACGCGCGCCGCACCCATGCCGACGAACATCTCCACAAAGTCCGAGCCCGTGATGCTGAAGAACGGGATGCGCGCCTCGCCCGCGACCGCCTTGGCGAGCAGCGTCTTGCCGCATCCGGGTGGGCCGACCAGCAGCACGCCCTTCGGGATGCGCGCCCCGAACTTAGTAAACTGCTTGGGGTCCTTCAGGAACTGGACGATCTCCTCCAGTTCCGCCTTTTCCTCGTCCTCGCCTGCGACATCGGCAAAGGTCGTCTTGACATTTTCGCCCATCGTCATCTTGGCGCGGCTCTTGCCGTAGTTGAGGCCCTTGCCGCCGCCCTGCGTCTGCCGGTACATCATGTACCACAGCGCACCCATGAGCAGGATGGGCACCAGGTAGGGCAGCACGACATCCAGCCAGATCGAGTTGTCCTGGATCTTTTGATAGGTGATGCTCACCCCGGCGTCCGCCAGATCCTGCACACCGAGCGCTGCCTTGAGGTCGATGTCCACCTGATAATACGAAGGCAGGTAGACATAGTAGTCGTATTTCTTTGGGAAGGCTTCCTTCTTGATCGTCGAGTCCTTCTTGAGCGCCACGGCCTCATAGCCGACGATCGTGATATCCGTAACCTCGCCTGCCTCGACCTTTTTTAGGAAGTCCGTATAGCTCAAGACGGAATCCTTCTTGGCGTCGGTGTTGACGAGGGATTGTGCAACAATAAAAATGGCCAGTATGAGCAGCAGATAGACAAGCGGCCCGCGGGCAAATTTCTTCAAGTTCAATACTCCTCCTTCACAATGCGTGAACGCGTTATACGCGGTAGATCTCGGGTTTTAGGGTGCCGACGAATTTCAAATTGCGGTACTTGCCGGCATAGTCGAGGCCATAGCCCACGAGGAACTTATCCGGCACATCGAAGCCCACATAGTCCGCCTCGATCGGCGCCTCGCGGCGCTCCTTTTTATCGAGCAGGCAGCAGCACCGCACGCTCTTGGCCCCGCGCTTTTGGAACAGCTCCTTGAGCGCGCATAGCGTGTTGCCGGAATCGACGATGTCCTCGACGATGAGCACATCCTTGCCGGCGATGTCCGCCTCGAGGTCGTAGAGCATGCGGACATTGCCGGAGCTCTTCGTCCCCGCTCCATAGCTGGACACGCGGATGAAGTTCATCTCGAGCGGGATGTCCAGCTCCATGATCAGGTTGATATAGAAGATCGCCGCGCCGTTTAAGACGCCGACCATCACAAATTCCTTGCCGGCATAGTCCCGGGTGATCTGCGCCGCGATCTCCCGCACGCGCGCCGCAATGTGTTCCTCGCTCAAGATGACCTCTTCGATGTCCTGCTTCAATTGGCTTTCCGCTTTCATAATTCCCGTTCCTTCGTTTTCTGATATTCCAGCATGCACACGGCCTCTGCCTGTTCCGGCACGCGCAGCTTTTCGCTGAGCGCCCGCCCTGGGATCCACAGCACCTCTGCGCCGCGGCAGAGCAGCGGTTGTTTTTCCCGTTCCTCGCGGGGGATCTTGTGGTCGATAAACCATTTTTTGAGTTTCTGGCTGCCCGCCGCCCCAAAAGGCGAAAAGACATCACCCTCCCGCCGGGTGCGCAGACTGAGCGGCCCCATAAGCGCCTCCGCCGCGGCGTACTGCCGCAGGCTCTCCGCCGCCGGAAAGACCTCCGGCGCCTGTGCCGGCAGGATGCGCAGCACTGCGCCGTCCGCCAGACGGGTTTCTCCGGGACCGGCCGGCTGCGCCGGAGTCCCATTTATTGTATACATTTTTGCATCAAGAATCAATAAACCATAACTAACCTGTGCAAAAAAAATATCGGGCAGGGAAAAGCTCTTGCCCGTCCGCCCCGGCAGGCAAAGGTCCTCGAGCTGCGCCAGCGCCGCGCTGGAGACATCCCGGGTCGTGCCCGCGCACCGCGCGATCGCCAGGCGCAGCACCCGCCGCCGCATGGCCCCGCTCAGCAAGCAGAGCTCCTCCGTGTCCAGCAGGACGCGCCCGCCCTGTTCCCGGGCGATGCGGGCATATTCCCGCATCGTGTATTCCCGAAGCAGCGCGTCCTCCTCCCCGAGGAGGCGCGCCGCGCGCGCGATCGCCCCCACGGCGTCGGGGTTTAGCTGCTGCATCTGCGGGATCAATTCCCGCCGCACGAAATTGCGGCTGTAGCGCGTGTCCTGGTTGGTCGCGTCCTCCCGAAAGGGGACGCCGTGCGCGCGGGCATAGGCCTCGATCTCCGCGCGCGAAATGTCCAGCATCGGGCGGATGATCCCGTCCGGCCGCAGATACGGCATCGCGCAAAGCCCGGTCAAGCCGCTCCCGCGGAGCAGGTGCAGCAGAAAGCTCTCCGCCAGGTCGTTCTTATGATGCGCAACTGCGATGCGATCGATTCCATGCGCCCGGCGGCTGCGGGCAAAAAAATCATAGCGCAGCTCCCGCGCCGTCTCTTCCAGATTGGCCTTGTCCTCGGCCGCCGCCCGCGGGACATCGCCCCGTTCAAACAGCAGCGGCACGCCCCATGCCCGGCAGGTCTCCTGCACAAAGGCGAGGTCTTCTGCGGACTCTGTGCCGCGGATCCCGTGTTCGTAATGCAGCGCATACAGCCGCACGCCGCGTTTTTGCGCGATGCCCAAAAACAGGTGCAGCAGCACCATGGAATCCACCCCGCCGCTCACGGCCACGCCCACCTGCTGCCCGCATTCGAGAAGCCGGTGCCGTATAATGGTAGATTCTACAATTTCTTCTATCATAATAGATTTTATTTTACGCTTTCCCTCCTCCCCTGACAAGTCCCGGCCCCATAAACAAATTATTAATAATTCCCGCCCGGCGCTTCCTTTTTTACGATTGCCGAGCGGAAAAGCCGCATGCTACAATGGGGATAGAATCTTACTTTTTGAGGTGTGATTTATGAAAGGAAGTCAAATTCTACTCGCGGGAGAACCCATGTGCCTTTTCCGCTCCATGCAGGAGGGCGTCCCGCTGGCCGCCGTGCAGCAATTCCACACGGGCGTGGCCGGGGCGGAGCTCAATGTCGCCATCGGCCTCACCCGCCTGGGGCACACGGCGACCTATTTGAGCAAGGTCGGCCGCGATCCCTTTGGCCGAGGCATCGTGGACGCGATCGCGCGCATGGGCATCAGCACGGACTGTATCACCTTTTCGGACACGCACCGCACGGGGCTAGTCTTTAAGGAGCAGAACGCCGCGGCCGATCCGGAGATCTTCTATATCCGCGCCGGTTCCGCCGCTTCGACCATCTCCCCGGCGGACATCGACGCCATCGACCTCACCGGGTTCCAGGCCGTGCACCTGACCGGCATCCTCCCCGCCCTGTCGGATTCCTGCCGGGCGGCCGCCTTCCGCCTCAAGGAGCGCGCACAGCAGGCCGGGCTGCTCGTCTCCTTCGACCCCAATCTGCGCCCGCAGCTCTGGGGCGATCTGGACCGCATGCGCGCGTTCATGCACCAATTTGCGGAGGGGTGCGACCTGTTCTTCCCGGGCATCGCCGAGGCGGAGCTCCTGACCGGCCTCACCGACCCGCAGGAAATGCTCCGCTTCTATCACGCGCTCGGCGCAAAGACCGTCCTTTTAAAGATCGGCGGCAAGGGCGCGCTGTATAAGTGCGGACAGGAAGAAGGCGCCGTCCCCGGATTTTCCGTCCCGGTCGCCGACACGGTCGGCGCGGGCGACGGCTTTGCGGCGGGCGTGCTGAGCGCGCTTTTGGAAGGCCTCTCCCTGCCCGAGGCGATCCGCCGCGGGAATGCCTTGGGCGCGCGACAGGTGACGGTGCTGGGCGACAACGAGGGCCTGCCCACGCGGGAGGAATTGGAGGAATTCTACCGGCAGCATTCCTGCTGACGCGCCGCATGCCCCGGGGCATGCCGTATTGTGCCCTCGGCCCCCGCATGCGGTTTTCCCTCGAGGTGAGTGCTCTTTCACACCCCTCGCATGCAACACGCGCTTTTCCCGGGACCGCAGTCTCGCCGCCCCGGCAATCTCACGGAGGTATTTGTCATGGATCTGTTTTCCCAGCTTTTCCGCATCGGCATCTTGCCGCTCGCTTCCCCGACCGACCCCGCCCAGGCCGTGCCGCTGGCACAGGCGCTGCAAAAGGGCGGCCTGCCCGTCCTGGAAGTCGCCTTCCGCACCCCGGCCGCCGCGGAAAGCCTGGCCCGCATCCACCGGGAGCTGCCGGACTTTCTGCTCGGCGCGGGCACGATCACCACGCTGGAGGCGGCAAAGCTGGCCGTCGCCTCCGGCGCGCGCTTTCTTGTGAGCCCGTCGCTCGACCCAGAGGTCGTCCGCTTCGCCGCGGCGGAGGGCGTGCCCATCCTGCCCGGCGTCTGCACCCCGGCCGAGGTCGAACAGGCGCGGCGGCTCGGTCTCACGCACCTGAAGTTCTTCCCGGCCGCGGCAGGCGGCGGCCCCGCCATGCTGCGCGCCCTGCGCGGGCCGTATCCCGAGATGCGCTTTCTGCCGACCGGCGGACTTTCGGCGGAAAATTTCCCGGCCTACCTTGCCGAAGGCAATGTCTTTGCCTGCGCGGGCAGCTGGCTGGTCCCGGGCGCGGCGTTGGAGGCCGGCGACTTTGCGCAGATCACCGCCCTTTGCGAACAGGCGGTGGACCGCATGCTGAACCTGCGCTTTGCGCACCTCGGCATCAACAACCCGGACGAAGCGGCGGGCCGCCGCGTCGCCGCGCTCTTTGCCGCCTTCCTGCACAGCGAAGTCGACGACAAGCCCGCCTCCCTCTTCCCCTGCCCACAGATCGAGTCCATCAAGTACCCGTTCCGCGGCAAAAACGGGCACATCGCCTTCTTCTGTTCCAATATCGAACGCAGCGTGTTCCACCTGCGGCAGCGCGGTGTGTTCGTCAAGGAGGACAGCTACGAATCCGATGCGCAGGGTCTGCGCGTCGTGTATCTGGCCGAGGAATTCGGCGGCTTCGCCATCCACCTCGTCCGGGCATAAGCACTTTTTGCATTCAAAAAACGCGGAGCACCTGCCCCGCGTTTTCTTTTGCCCGTTTTTGCCCGACGCTGCCCGCTCAGGAGAGCTGCACGCCGAAGATCTGCATGCCGCGCGTGCCCACGACCAGCATGTCCCCCACGACGGCCGGGCTGGCCTCGATGTTTGCGCCGAGCGAGACCGCGTCCAGGTGCTTGCCCGTTTTGGCTTCCAACAGGTGCAGCATGCCCTCCGAATCGCCCTGCACGAGATATGCCTTGCCCGCCTCGTCATAGACGAGCACCGGCGAGCTCCAGGCATAGGCGTGCATGCGATAGCGCCAGACCTCCCGCCCGGTCCGCTTGTCCAGCGCGACGAGCAGTCCGTTTCGCACGCTGGGCGTGCGCGCGACCGGCAGGAAGAGGAGGTCCTCCACCTCGCCCCGGCCGAGCGCCGCCGTCGCCTGCACCCCGCCGGAGATCCCGGCGATCGTGTTGCAGAAATAGGAGCGGATCCACACATATTCGCCGGTGATGGCGTCCAGCTTGAAGATCGGGCAGTCGCCGAGGCGCAGCCGCTTGCTGGGCGACCAGTGCAGCGAGGTGCCGATGTACAGGTAAGGGTGCCCGTCCTCCATCGAAAAGACGGGGGAGCCGTTGGTGTCGTCCACCACATCCTGCGTCCATACGACCTGCATGGTGTTGACATCCACGCACAGCATCGTCCCGCCGTTGTCGGCGATATACAGGTAATTGCGCCAGACGACCGGGCTGTCCTCCATCCCGAGCCAGTAGCTCTGCTCGCTGGAGCGCGCCGTTTTATAGCGCAGCTTGACGAATTCCTTGGGGTCGATGCGCAGCTTGCCCTCCGCGTCGCGGTAGGGATTGAGTTTGAAGCTATAGAGGATCCCGTTTTCCGAAGGCTCCAGGATATAGTCGCCAAAGAACAGCGGCGCGCTGTCGAATCCGCAGAATTTGCGCAGCGAAAACGCGTCCTGCCCGCCGTATTCGAGCAGCTTTTCCCCGTCCTCCAGGCTGTAGAGATAGGCGCGGGCGTATTCCCCCTCTCCCGCGCCGGAATCGCCCGGCCCCAGGTGCAGGAGGGGCAGCGCCGGGTGCAGCGCGCCCGCCCCCTTAAAGGGCAGGCCGACCTTTAGGACATCGCGCGTCGGCGTGCCGTCCTCGAGGTCCAGGAAGTAGACATTGCCGTCCATCGTGGAATACACGACCTCGAACAGGCTGTCCTTTTGCTTCTTGTCCGCATACAGGTTCATTTCCTGCTTTTCCTCGTCCCGCCAGCGCACGATGAGCGGCTGTCCCGTCCAGCCGCTGCCCGTCCAAAAGCCCTTGCCATAGCCCTTGGCGAGCTTGCCCGTCTGCGCGCTCCAGCGGACGCGCAGCTTGCCCTCCCGGATGTTCGCCGTCCCAAAGGAGGCGCTGCTGCGCAATTGGTCGCCGCGGAAGGTCACAATGCCCTCCCGCCCGGCATAGGGCGCGTCCTCCGGCACGAAGATCGGCTCGCTGCGCGTATAGGATTCTGCCCGCTGCCCGTCGACCTCCAATTCCGCCTGGATCCCGTGCGCCGCGGGCTGCGTCGCCGGCACGGCATGCGCCGGGGTGTCGCCCGCCTCGCGCTGCGGGCGGAAGCGCTGCAACTTCGTAAATTTGCGGAACGGCCGCAGCAGCGCCATCACAAACAGGTCCAGCGCCATCATAAAGATTCGAAAGATTCTACTGGTTTTCACACACAACTCCTCGTTTTCTTCTGGTTTTTTCGGCATTTTCCCTGCTAGTATACCCTTTTTTCGCGCCCCCTGCAACCGTCCGCGCCGCTTGACTTTTGCCCCGGCGTCCAGTACAATTTTTGCAGGCTGTTTTGCCGCCCGCGGCCCGCTTTGCCGGGCATTTTTTCCAAAAGACCGCCCCGCCCTGCATGGTTTATCCCGCGGCGGGCAATCTACGCAATAGGACTTTGCATTCCGAATAATAAGGAGTATCCATATGACGAAAGTATCCCGTTTTCTTGCCGTTGTGCTCTCCCTCGCGCTGCTCGCCGGGTGCCTGTGCGGCTGCGCCAAAGCTCCCGCACCGGCAGATGTCGTGCAAAACCCGGCTTCCAGCATCGTCACCCCGGCCGAAAAGGCCAAGATCCGCGTGCTCGCGATCTCCGGCCCGACCGGCATGGGCATGGTCGAGCTGATGCAGGCAAACGACGAAGGCCGCGCCGCTAACGACTATACCTTTACCCTCACCACCAACCCGAGCGACGCCATCGCCAAGCTCACTTCCCAGGAGGCGGACATCGCCGCGATCCCCGCAAACCTCGCCGCGACGCTCTATGCCAAGACGCAGGGCGGCATCCAGATTCTCGCGCTCAACACGCAGAACAACCTTTACATCGTGCAGACGGGCGAGGAAGTGACCTCCATCGAGAGCCTGGAGGGCAAGAGCATCGCCGTCTCCGGGCAGGGCTCCACCCCGGAATATATTTTGAACTATGTCCTC
Source organism: uncultured Christensenellaceae bacterium (assembly GCA_934555865.1). Classification (GTDB taxonomy): domain Bacteria; phylum Bacillota; class Clostridia; order Christensenellales; family Christensenellaceae; genus QANA01. The sequence goes on from CAKTFI010000007.1 coordinate 41,856, forward strand.
GCCGCCTATGCGCTGGAGGGCAAGGTGGACATCCACTTCTATGCGGAACACAGCGAGGTCGTCGCCCAGCTGGCCGCCGGAAAGGAGAGCATCGCGCTCCTGCCGCAGCCGTTTGTGAGCGTCGCGCAGAAGAAGATGGAAAACCTCTCCATCGCCGTGAACATGGAAACCGCCTGGGAGACCGCCTGCAAGAAAACGGGCAGCACCGCCGACATCGCGATGGGCTGCGTTGTGGCGCGCCGCGAATTTGTCGAACAGAACGCGGCAGCCGTGCAGAGCTTTCTCGCGGAATACCTGAATTCCATCGGCTATGTGTCCACCAACACGAAGGAAGCGGCCAAATTGGTCGTGCAATACGGCATCCTTCCCGACGAGGAACTGGCCGAGGCCGCCCTGCCCTCCTGCGGGATCGCCTTTTTAAGCGGCGCGACCATGCGCGATTCCCTAAAGCCGTTCCTGGAGATCCTCTATGCGGCAAACCCCGCGGCCGTGGGCGGCGCCTTGCCGGGCGAGGATTTCTACTATCTGCCCTGACCACCTTGGGAAAGCCCGTCGGCTTTCCCTTTTTTGTACAGGAGGCCGCATGAAAAAATGGATTTCCCGCCTGGCCGTCCTTTTGTTTTGGCTGGGCGTCTGGCAGGCCGCAAGCCTGCTCGTCGCGCAGGAGCTGTTTATCCCCTCGCCCCGCCGCGTGTGCGAACGCCTCTGGGCGCTCGCGGGGAGCGCGTTTTTCTGGCGGGCCATCGGCGCGACCCTCCTCCGCATCGCCGCGGGGTATACGGCGGGGATGTGCCTGGGCAGCCTTTTGGGGCTGTGCACCTGGCGCTTTGCCGCGCTGCACCGCCTGTTTTCGCCGCTCCTGGCGCTGCTCCGCGCCGCGCCGGTCAGTTCCTTCGTGCTGCTGGTGCTGCTCTGGGTGCCGACCGGGCTGGTGCCCGTATGCATCAGCACGCTGCTGGTCGCGGGGCTCTTTTGGCAGGCGGTGTATGACGGCGCGCAGGACATGGACCGGGCGCTTTTGGAAATGGCGCAGGTGTACCGCCTCTCTCCCCGCACGCGCTTTCGCGCGATCCTCTGGCCGTCGGTGCGCCCCGCGTTTTTGTCCACGGCCTCCACGGCGATCGGGCTGGCGTGGAAGTCCGGCGTCGCGGCCGAGGTGCTTTCCCATCCCGCGTTTTCCATGGGTAAGGCATTGTATGAATCCAAAATTTACCTGGAAACGCCCGACTTGTTCGCCTGGACCCTGCTCGTCGTGCTGTTCAGCATGCTGTTCGAGCGCTGTTTTCGCCGCCTATTTGCCCGTGCCGCGGCGCGCGCCTAGGAAGGAGGAAGTATGGACATCCGCTTTGCATCCGTCTCTAAGCGCTTCGGCGCGCTTTTCGTGCTGTCCGATTTTTCCTATACCTTCCGCGACGGGCAGACCTACTGCCTGATGGGCCCGTCCGGCTGCGGCAAAAGCACGCTACTGCGCCTGGCCTGCGGCCTCACGGCCCCGAACGGCGGGCGCCTGTCGGGGCAGACGCAGCGCTTTTCCGTTGTGTTTCAGGACAACCGCCTGCTCCCCTGGTTCAGCGCCCGGGAAAACCTGGCCGTCGCCTGCCGCTGCGGCACGCCGGAGGAATGGCTCCGCCGCGTCGGGCTTTCCGACTTTGCGGCCGCGCGGCCCGCGGACCTCTCCGGCGGCATGCGCCGGCGGTTGGCCATCGCCCGCGCCCTGGCTGCGGATGGGGATGCCTATCTGTTTGACGAGCCCTTTTCCGGGCTGGACGCCGACAACCGGCAGGCGATGCTCTGCCTGATCCGCCGGTCTGCGGCGGGCAAGCTCTGCCTCTTTGTCACGCACAGCGCCGAAGAAGCGCAGGAGATCGGCGGTACGCTCCTGCGGTTCTCCGGCCCGCCGCTCCGCCTCCAGTAAATGCCCTGCCTCCTGCCCGCGCCGCGGGCTTTTTTACTACGCACCGTTGTTTTTTGTCCATCTCGCCTGTATGTTTATGCATCCGGGGATGCATATTATTTGCTCTGTCTTTGCATCTTCAGCCGCCGTTTTTCGCCATCCATATACAATATTATGCAGTAGCCCCCGCTTCCGGACTTTGCGTCGCTTCGCTTTTCGGGGGCAGCCCCGACCGTCTTATGTCAGAAGCCGTTCCGCCCGACGCCTCTGTGGCATCCTGTTTTCGCAAGGCGCGCATCGATCGAACGCGATCGGCGCATCCGCCCGCACGGCATTTCCCTTGTCAAATTTCCGGCATTTTTTGCATCAAAAAACCGCGTGCTCCAAACAAGGCACGCGGTTTTGCGCAATTTCGTTCAGTTCCGCTTGGATGGGATGTAGGGAATCATCTTCGCCGCGAATTCCGCGACACACATGCTCTGCACCCAGACCTTGCCCGGGCCCTCGAGCGCCGTCAAAAACAGCCCCTCGCCGCCGAACAGGATGTTCTTGAACCCCTTGACCATCTCCGCGCGGTAGCCCACCGTCGCCTCATAGAGCGCGACATGTCCGGTGCTCACCCGCAGCGTCTCGCCGGGCGCCAGCGTCTTTTCGATGACCGTGCCGTCGAGCTCCAAAAACGCCATGCCCTGCCCCGACAGCTTCTGCATGACAAGCCCCTCGCCACCCAGGAAGCCGCCGCTGCCAAATTGTGCATAGGCGGAAAGCTCCACGCCCTGCGTCGCGCACAGGAAGGACTGCTTTTGGCAGATGTATTCCATCCGGCCGTCCAGTTGTAGCGGCAGGATGCTCCCCGGCATCGTGGAGGAGATGAGCAGCTCCTGCGCCGGCCGGTTGGCGCGGAAGGTCGCCATAAAGAGCGATTCTCCCGTAAACAGCCGCCCCAGCCCGCCCAGCATACCGCCGCGCATGTTGGTCTCCATCGTGATGCCGTCCTGCATATAGGTCATGCCGCCGCTCTGCGTATACACGCTCTCGCCCGCATCCAGCAGGATGCGCACCGCCGGCATGGTCTCGCCCAAAATTTGATACTGCATAAGCCTTTCCTTTCCCGATTTCCATTTAGAGTGTTTTGCGCAGGATCAGGAAATCCACATCGTCCCAAGCGGATTCCTCCGGCGCATTGATGACATGAAACCCGAGCGACTCGCGATAAATCTTGAGCGCCTTATAGTTGGAGGGGTGCACGCAGACCTCCGCCATGCGCAGGTTGCTCTCCTTCAAGTCGGCAAACGCGCTCAGCAGCAGCGATTCGCCGATGTGCTTGCCCGATTCCTGCGGCTTGACCGCGATCTCGTACAAAAAGCACTTGCCGGGGTTG
>CAKTFI010000008.1 GCA_934555865.1 uncultured Christensenellaceae bacterium
GCACACGACTTCATCTCACGCCTGCCGGACGGGTATGACACGATGCTCACGAGCAACGGCGCGAACCTCTCGCAGGGGCAGCGGCAGTTGTTGTCCATCGCGCGCGCGGCGGTGGCCGACCCGCCGGTGATGATCCTGGACGAGGCGACCTCCTCCATCGACACGCGCACGGAGGAGATTGTGCAGAAGGGGATGGACGCCCTCATGGAAGGGCGGACGGTGTTTGTCATCGCGCATCGCCTGTCCACCGTCAAGAACTCGGATGTCATCATGGTGTTGGAGCAGGGCCGCATCATCGAGCGCGGCAGCCACGAAAAGCTCATCGCGGAAAAGGGCAAGTATTACGAGCTCTATACCGGCGCGTTCGAGCTGGAATAACGGAAGAAAAACAAAAAAACGGAAGCAGATCGCTTCCGTTTTTTTTGTTGGCAAATATATACAGTTCAGTGCAGCGGGCTTTGGAAGGCGACGGCCTTGCCCAGGATCTTGATCTGCTCCAGCTCGTCGCCGATGTAGATGAGCGGCGCGAACGCCGGGTTTTCCGCGTTGAGCATCAGGCGGTTCTGCTGCGGGAAGTAGTACACGCGCTTGAGCGTTGCCTCGTCCCCGATGAGCACGGCTGCGATCTCCCCGTTGTCCACCTGCGGCTGCGAGCGGATAAAGACGAGGTCGCCGTCCAGGATGCGGGCGCCGATCATGCTCTCCCCCTTGGCGCGCAGGCAGAAGTCGGCGTCAATGTCCTCGTTCGCGAGGATAAACGCGTCGTGGTCCTCCGAGGCAAAGATCGGCTCGCCGCAGGCGATCTCGCCCAGAATGGGCAGGCGGCGTCCGACCTCTGCGGCGGGGCGTTCCTCCGCCGGTTCCCAGCCGAGGAGCGCGGCCGGGGTCGTGCGCAGGGCGTGGGCAAAGGCCTCGACCTTGGACTGCGGGAGGTCGATCTTGCCCGCCTCGATCTTGGCGATGCTCGTCCGGCTCGTATAGCCGACCAGGCCGGCCAGCTCGTCCTGCGAGAGGCCCAGGCGTTCGCGCTGCATGCGGATATTCCGATAAAGTTCTTGCATGGCTTCCTCCGAATAGGGATCTTATAAGCACTATACCACAGGCGTGAAAAAAAATCAACAAATCGGAAAAACAATTGTTGACGAAAAATCACATCCGTGTTATAGTAGGACTGTGAATTAAAATCAATTTCGACAAAAAAACCGGAGAAATCCTCTTTTTTTGCCCTAAAAGATGAATTTGATTCACATATGGAGGAAGTATGAAGGGTTTGTGCATTGTTTTGTTGGATATTGCAAGCATCCTCGCCCTGAGCGTCGCCGCCTATCAGCAGCGCCATTGCTACACCGTGGGCGGGGAAGTGGTTTTGATTTGCGCGATCCTGGGGCTGAGCCTGTGGGCGATGTCACCCAAAAAGGCGGGGGCGCGGGTCAAAAAGTGGCTGGAGATCGAGGTCTGAGCGCCCCGGGCGGCCAATTATGTATTTTTTGTTTCAAAGCATCGCATGCTCTGTAAAGAATGCCCCGGCCCCCTTGCAATTGCGCGGGGGGCGCACTATACTGTAGCCGTACCAAGAGGGGAGCGGAAAAAGGGATGCTCCCGCGAGGCGCAGGATAAGTGCCGGACAGGAGGGATGACTTATGTTGCCGAGCATTTTTGGTGAAAACTTATTTGATGAATGGTTTGACGGTTCTTTGGAAAAGCAGTTCTTCGGCGGGCGTGATCCGCTGTATGGCAAGCATGCCAAGAACCTCATGAAGACGGATGTGAAGGAGCTGGACGACGGCTATCTGCTGGATGTCGAGCTGCCGGGCTTCAAGAAAGACGAGATCGAGATTCAGCTGCAGGACGGATACCTGACCATTTCCGCGAATAAACAGATCGAAAAGGAAGAGAAGAAGGAAAAAGGCAGATATATCCGCCAGGAACGCTATGGCGGGCAGTGCAGCCGGAGCTTCTATGTGGGCGACATTCGCCCGGAAGAAGTGCAGGCCAAGTATGAAGACGGCGTGCTGCGCGTGCAGATCCCGCACGAGGAAGCGCGCAAGCTGCCGAGACAGAGCCGCATCTCCATCGAATAAACACCGTGCGACCGCAGAGGAGTGGGAGACCACTCCTCTTTTTTTGTGCACTTTTTTGCACGAAACATCCACGGCGGAGTGGATTTTGTGGATAACTCGTTTGTTCCCGCTCGGGCACAGAATTCCCGAAAAAGGCCGGTTTTTGCGGGAATTTCGCAAAAACTTCTTACGATTTCCACAAACTTTGTGGATAACCGGGGTGATAATGTGGATAAATTGTGCATAGCAAAGTTTGCTTGCGTGCCCCGCCCCGGTGGCAAAGCGGGCGGGTGCGGAATATGGTAAGGGAAAAGGGAGGGTGGCGCGATGTATGATCTTTTGACTTCGGATGGACAGCGGATCGCCGTATATGCCTATGGGCCGCGGGATGCGGACGAGGCGGCGGTGCTGCTGCACGGCTGTTTTTTGGACCATCGGGTCTTTGAGGCGCAGATCCCCCTGCTGCTGCGGCAGAAAAGGCGCGTGGTCGCCCCCGATCTGCGCGGGTTCGGCGGCTCGGCCGGGGCGGAGGCGGGCGTCTTTTTGGCGCGGATGGCGCTCGATGTCTATGAACTCGTGAAATGGGAAGGGCTGCACGGCGTCACGCTGGTGGGACACGGGCTCGGGGCGGCGGTCGTGCTGCGGTATCTGCGGCTGTTTTCCGGATTCCGCGTGCGGCGGGCGGTGCTGCTCTCGGCGGGCGGGCTTTCGCCGGATGCGGCGCAGGCGTACCGCGTGCAGCGGGCGGAGGGGCAGGCGGAGGCGGCAGCCTGGTTCTGCCGCCGGATGTGGGCGCAGCCGCCGAGCGAGGCGCGCCTGCGGTGGGCAGAGCAGATCGCCTTCGGCGCGTCGGGCATCGCCGCCGAGGCCGCGCTGGACGCCTGGCTAACCGAGGACTGGGCGGCAGACCTGGAGGGAGCGGCGGTGCCGGTGCAGTTTCTGCACGGTGCGCGGGACACCCTGACGCCGCCCGCCATGGCGGAGGCGCTGTGCCGGCGCGCGCAAAATGGGACATGGCGCCTGTTGGAAAGCGCGGGGCATGCGCTCCCGCTGGAAGGCGGGCACGCCCTCGATGCGGCGCTTGGCGGAGAAATATAAAAGAAGGCTTTAGCGGGTGAGGGAGAGCAGCTGGCGGCAATAGCGCTTGATGTCCTCGCGCGAAAGAACCTGTTCGCGCGAAAGCCACCACGCCACGAGCGAAAAGAAGCCGCCGACATAGAAGTGCGCCAAGAGCTCATAGGGGATGCCGCCCGGCGGCGTCTGGCCGTTTTTCTGGAACAGCGAAAAGCTCTCGAGCAGCTGGGCGGAGATGTAGGATTCAAAGATCTCGAAAATGCTCTCGTACCCGTTGCTGCGGAAGATGGCGCGATAGGTGGCCTCCCGGTCGAACAGGTGGTCGATGATCTGGTCCAGCGTCTGGGTATAGAACGCGACCGGGTCGGTGTTCGGCCGGACGGGCGGCAGGCCGTCCAGGAATTCCTGCTGCATCGCTTCGAGCGCGCAGCGCAGTAGGTGGTTCTTATCCTCGAAATGGTGGTAAAAGGTGGTGCGGTGCACCATGGCGCGCGCGCAGATGTCCGTGACGCTGATGGCGGAAAACGGTTTTTCCGCCATCAGGGAAAACAGCGCATCGAACAGGTATTTGTGCGTTTTGGTGATGCGGAGATCCTGCTTTAAGATGGACTTTTCCATAGATACCTCCCGAATATTTCTACATATCTCAAAAATATGTCGCATGTGATTACAGATGTAGAAAAATGTAGCTTGACCACACAGACGTTTTGCATATAATTATCCATACAAGTGTATATTTAATATACAACTGTATATGAAGTTTGTAAAGACTTTTCCGCCTTCTCTCTGGACAGAGCGGCGGGGAATTCGATAAATTTGCAAAAAAGGGGAAACGGGAATGAGCTATATTGAAGTCTCACATAGCTACAAGCGCTATCGGATGGGCGAAAACGAGATCGTCGCCAACCGGGATGTCAGTTTTTCCATCGAAAAGGGGGAACTCGCCATCATCCTGGGGTCCTCGGGCGCGGGCAAATCGACCATGCTGAACATCCTGGGCGGGATGGACACGAACGACGAGGGAAGCGTCATCGTCGACGGCAAGGATATTTCCAACTATACGCCGCGGCAGCTCACGGCCTATCGCCGCAGCGATGTCGGGTTTGTGTTCCAGTTCTATAACCTGGTGCAGAACCTGACGGCCAAGGAGAATGTTGAGCTCGCGACCGAGATCGTCAAAAACGCGCTGGATCCGGAGCAGGTGCTCATCGATGTGGGGCTGGAAAAGCGGATCAACAACTTCCCGGCGCAGCTCTCGGGCGGCGAGCAGCAGCGCGTGGCGATCGCCCGCGCGGTGGCCAAAAACCCGAAGATCCTGCTCTGCGACGAGCCGACCGGCGCGCTCGACTACCGCACCGGCAAGCAGGTCTTGCAGATCCTGCAGGACGTGAGCCGCGAAAAGGGCGCGACGGTCATCATCGTCACGCACAACGCGGCCATTGCGCCGATCGCCGACCGCGTCATCCACATGCACGACGCGACGGTCAAGGCCATCGAGCAGAATGCCTCGCCCAAGAAAATCGCCGACATCGAGTGGTAAGCGGGGGAGGGCGTGATGAAAAAAAGAGCATTGGCCAAGGACATCCGCAAGAGCTTTTCCAAATCCATGGGCAGGTTCCTCTCCATCCTCTGCCTGATCGCGCTGGGGTCGTTCGCGCTCGTGGGGCTTCAGGTCGCCGGGCCGGACATGCGCGCGACGGGGCGGACCTATTTTGAAAAGCTCAATGTGGCGGACATCGCAATCCTGGGCGACTATGGGATCGACGAGGAAAACTGCGCGACCATCGACCAGGTCTCGGGCGCGCGCAGCATCGAGTATGGATATTTGAAGGACGCCGTCGTGGAGGGCACGCTCGAAAGCTTCCGCATCTTCTCCGCGACCAAAGAGCTTTCGCAGTATGAGGTCGTGAGCGGCCGCCTCCCGAAAGAGGACGACGAGATCGCGCTGGCGAGCTTCTTTGAGGGCGAATATGCGCTGGGCGACACAATCACCTTTGCGGAAAAGGAGGATATGTCGGGGAAGAAGGCGCTCCGGCACGAAGCGTTCAAGGTTGTCGGCTTTGTCAATTCGGGGGAGATCATCTGCAAGACCAACCTCGGGCAGTCAACGGCGGGCACGGGTGAACTCAAGGGCTATGCCGTGGTCACGCCGGAGGCGTTCGATTCGGAATTCTTCATGATCGCGCGCATTGCGTTTGCGGATACGGAGGGCATGGACCCGTATTCGGACGAGTATGCGGAAAAGATCCAGGCGCACAAGGACGAGCTCAACAAGCTGATGGCGGACGCGCCGGGCGAGCGGCTGCAGGCGATCCGCGCGCAGTATCAGGAGGAGATCGATGCCGGACAGGCGGAGCTGGACGAGGCGAAGCAGCAGTACGAGGACGCGAAACAGGCGCTGGCGGACGCGAATGACGCGCTGGAAGCGGGGCGGGCGGAGATCGCGGCGGCCAAGAGGGAGATCTCGGCCAAGAGCCGGCAGCTGAAGGAGGCGGAGGCGGCCATTGAAAAGAGCGAACCCGAGCTGGCCGCGGCGCAGCAGGAGCTGGACGCCAAGCAGAAGGAATACGATGCGGCGTATGCCGAATATAGCGAGAAGAAGCAGCAGCTTGCCAAGGTCGAGGCGGTGGTAAATGTCACCGAAAAGGGCTTGCAGGCGAGCCGCAACGCGCTGGAGCGGCGCAAGGCTGCCTATGAGACGGAGATTGCCGCCCTACAGGCGGAGATTGATTCGATCGAAGCGCAGCTTTCCGATCCCGGCACCAGCCTTTCGGAACGGGCGGAGCTGACGCGGCAATTGGCGCGCAAAGAGGCGCAGAAAAAGCTCAAGGAGAGCGAGCAGCAGACCTTTTTGAACCACACCTATCAAACCGGCATGGCGGCGGTGGAGGAAGGGCAGCGCCTGCTCGACGAACAGGTGAAGGAGCAGCTCGAGCCGGCGCAGCAGGAATTGGCGGCGGCCGAGGCGCAGCTTTCCGCGGCCAAGAAGCAATTGGACGACGGCAAGGCACAGCTTTCCGCGGCGGAAAAACAGCTCGCCGACGCAAAGGCGCAGGTGGAGGACGGCCGGACGCAATTGGCGGCAGCCTGCCGGCAGATCGCCCGGGCGGAGACGACGCTGTCCGGCAAGGACGCGGAATACCAGGCCGCGCTCACGGAATTTGAGGAAAAGCGCCCGGAGGTAGAGGCGCAGATCGCCGAAGCCGAGGGGGAGCTGGCCGATGCCCGCGCAGAGCTTGCGGCGCTCACGCAGCCGGCCTATGCGATGGACACGCGGCGCGAGCTTCCGGGGTCGGAGGGGTACCGCATCTATGCGAGCGTGGCGGAGATCGTCGATGAGCTCGCCAAGGTGTTCCCGATCTTCCTGTATTTTGTGGCCGCGCTCGTGACGCTCACGACGATGACGCGCTTTGTGGACGAGGAACGCATCAATTCCGGTACGCTCAAAGGGCTTGGGTATGAGAATCGCGACATCATCAAAAAGTTCACAGCCTATGGCCTGGCGTCCAGCCTGCTCGGCGTGGCGGTGGGCGTGGCGGCGGGGCATACGCTGCTGCCCATGATCGTGTATCACGCCTATGGCGACGCATTCACGCTGCCGCGGGTGGAGTTCCACTTCTATTGGCAAAACACCCTCGTCGCGACGGCGCTGGCGCTTATAAGCGCGGTGCTGCCGGCGTATATCGTGGCGGCCAAGAACCTGCGTGAAAAGCCGGCGGCTCTCCTGCAGCCCAAGCCCCCGGCCAACGGGTCCAAGATCCTGCTCGAGCACATCACGCCCATCTGGAACCGCATGACCTTCACGCAGAAGGTGACGGCGCGCAACATCTTCCGGTATAAGAAGCGCATGTTCATGACCATCTTCGGCGTGTGCGGCTCGGTGACGCTGCTGTTCGCGGGGTTGAGCATGCAGCATTCGATCTCCGGCGTCAAGGACCGGCAATTTGGCGACATCTTGAAATACGACATGATCGTCGCCAAGGACGGGTACCTGACCGACGCGGAGAAGGAGGAGCTGGACGGCCTCCTGTCCTCCGGCGAGGTGGAAAAGAGCCTGCCCATCTACTATGAGGCGGTCACCAAGATCGCTGGCAAGAAGATGGATAAGCAGGAGATCAAGATGATCGCCGCGGACGGGAGCGGGGAGCTTGCGGAATATATCGAGCTGGTGAACCGCAAAACCGGCGAGGAGATCTCGCTCTCCGGGGACGGCGCAGTGCTCTCGGAACGGCTGGCGGAGCTTTTGGATGTGCAGGTGGGCGACCGCTTCACGATCACCGACGAGGCGAACGAGGAGCGTGAGATGACCGTCTCGGGCATCTGTGAGATGTACACCGGGCACTTCCTGTTCCTGAACGCGGACTATTACGCGGAGGCCTTCGACCGGCCGTATGCCGCCAACGCCTATGTGCTGACGCTCGAGGACGGGAGTAACGAAAACGCGGAAAAGGTGGCCAACACCTTTATGGCCTGCAGCGGCGTCAAGGGCATCGTGCAGAACACGACGATGAAAAAACAGATCGACACGATCGTGGAATCCTTAAACCAGATCATGGATGTGCTGATCCTCGTGTCCTCGATGCTCGCGATCGTCATCCTGTACAACCTGACGAACATCAATGTGTCCGAACGCATCCGCGAGCTGTCTACCATCAAGGTGCTCGGCTTCTACGACAAGGAAGTGACGATGTATATCTACCGCGAGACGATCTTCCTGACCATCCTGGGTGTATTGGTCGGCTTCCTGACGGGCGACCTGTTCTATCGCTACATGCTGCGGGTCGTCCCGCCGGAGGAAGTGATGTTCAACCCGGCGCTGGGCGTGGTGGCGTTTGCCGCGCCGGTCGTGGTGGTCGGGGTCATCACGGTCGTGCTGGGCAAGATCATCAACGGCAAGCTAAAGCGCGTCGACATGTTGGAGGCGCTGAAATCGGTGGAATGATAAAAAAAGAGCGGGCGGCTTGCCTGCTCTTTTTCTTTGGTTGACAGCGGCGGGGAAGGGCCCTATAATAAAAGTTAGCAAAAACTAACTATCTGAGGGGAAACAAGATGGGAAAGACGATCCAATTGTGTGGCATGCAGATCCAGCCGGGCGAAAAGTTTCAGGGATTTGTGACCGTCCCGGGGACGGAATATCAAACGCCGGTGACGGTGGTGAACGGCAAATTGCCAGGCAAGACGCTGTATTTTTCGGCGGGCATCCACGGCGGGGAATACCCCGGGGTGGCGGCGATCGCCAAGGCGGCGGCTGCGCTGCGGCCGGAGCAGGTCTCGGGTGCGGTGATCTTCCTGCACTGCGTGAACTACAGCGGTATGACGCAGATGGCGGACGCCGTCGTGCCGGAGGACGGGCAGAACCTGAACGGGAACTTCCCGGGCGACGCGAACGGCTCGGTCGGGCAGCGCATCGCGGCCTGGCTGGCGGGGGAGATGCTGCCGCAGGCGGACTTTGTGACCGACCTGCACAGCGGCGGCGCGTATGAGCCGCTGACGCCCTGCCTGTTCTACCCGGTGGCGGCGGGCGATCGCGTCCGGCAGATCGCGGAGGAAGCGACCAAGGTCGTGGACATCCCCTACTGCATCCAGTCCACCTCGTCGAACGGGCATTACAGCTGGGCGGCCAAGCAGGGGATCCCGGGGATGCTTTTGGAGCGGGGCGGCAACGCAGAATGCCCGCCCGCGCAGGTCGAGGCGTATGTGCGGGACATCCACAACCTGCTCGTGCACTTCGGCGCGATCAAGGAGGAGATGTTTGCGCGCAGGACGGCGCGGCAGGTCTTTGAAAAGACGACCTACCTCGGTGCGAAGGAGTCCGGCTTCTGGTACCCGGCGGTGCAGGTGGATCAGCGGGTCCAACAGGGCGACCTGCTGGGCGAGCTGAAGGATGTGTTCGGCAATGTGCGCGAACGCTACCTCGCGGAGCACGACGGGATCGTGTTCTATCACGCGGGCGGGCTCATCGCCAAGGGCGGCTTCACCAACCTGGTGGCTTATGGCGCACTGTAAACGCGGAAAATAAAAAAGGAGCGGGGGTCCGCTCCTTTTTTTGTGCCCGTCTGCCAATTTCCTCTGCCGGGCACGGCGCAGATGGGGGCTATACCTCTGCCTTGCCGTCCGCCCCGGCCTGTGCGCGGCGGTATTCGCCCGGCGACTGCCCATAGGTCTCGCGAAAGACGGCGCAGAAGCGGCTTGGGCTCTCAAACCCGACGGCCTTGGCGATGACGGCGACCTCCGCCTGCGTCTTTTTGAGGCGCAGGGCGGCCTCCTCCATGCGGTGCTTTTTCATGTGCGCGGCGATGCTCTCGCCATAGACCTCCTTGAATACGCGCTTGAGCGTCGTTGTATTCATGAGGTATTTGCGGGAAAGCTCCTCGATCGTTATGCGGCGGGAGAGGTTCTCGGTCAATTCGTCGTGCACATGGCGGATGATCTCCGCCTGTGAGGCCTGAAAGTCCACCGCCTCTTCCGGGCAGGTGATCTCCATGACCTGTTCGACGATCTCGTGCAGCAGCTTGATCTGCAAGGTATCGGCCGCGCGGTAGTAGACCTCCTTGCCGCGGCGGCGGCCAGCGATGAGTCCGCTTTCCGCGAGCGAGCGCAGGTGGTGCGAGACGGCCGGGCTGGACATGTCGAACATCGCGGCGAGGTTGATGACGCATTCCTCTTGGTGGTTCAAGAGCCAGAAGATGCGCACGCGCGTCGGGTCGGAAAGCTGCTTAAAGATGTCGCACACCTTGGAAAAGTGCGCGATGTTTTGCAATTGCTCGTGCAGCGGGGCCAAGTGCAGCGCTTCGCCGTGGTCGTGCGGCAGGTGAAAATCGGACATGGCTTCCTCCGGTATCTGTTTTGGAAATATGGTTGGCTATTTTGGAAACAAGGGGGCAAATCGGGTTGATTTCCCTCTTGGTATCCAGTATACTGCAATCGTAAAGATTAAACAACCGTTTAATGAATGCAAAATTTTGGAGGAATGAGCCATGAAAAAGACCTATGCAATCGAAGTAGACTGCGCGAACTGCGCGAACCTGATGGAAGACGCGGCGAACAAGACCGAGGGCGTTGCAGCGGCGACCGTGAATTTCATGACGCAGAAGATGATCGTCGAATTCGCGGAGGGCACGGACGAGAAAAAGACGATGAAGGCAGTGCTCAAGGCCTGCAAGAAGGTCGAGCCGGACTGCGAGATCGAGCTGTAAGCGAGCAGCATATACAGTACGCCGCGGGCGCGGCGGAAAGCGGGGCAAGGAATATGACTAAGAAGCAGAAAAAAATGCTGGTGCGCATCCTCGTGACATCCGTCATGCTGATCGTGCTCAACTTTTTGCCGATCGGCGGGATATGGCAATTGGCGGCGTACCTGGCGGCATACCTCATCATCGGGTATGACATCCTGCAAAAGGCGGGAAAGAGCGTAGTAAACGGGCGCGCGTTTGACGAGAACTTTTTGATGGCGCTGGCTACATTGGGCGCCTTCTTCCTCGCCATCTGGACGAAGAGCGGCGACTATGTCGAGGGCATCGCCGTCATGCTGTTCTATCAGATCGGGGAACTGTTCCAAAGCTATGCCGTGGGCAAGAGCCGCCGCAACATCACGGCCCTGATGGACATCCGGCCGGATTATGCGAACATCGAACGGGATGGAGAGCTTGTGCAGGTCGACCCGGACGAGGTCGAGGTGGGCAGCGTGATCGTCGTGCAGCCGGGCGAAAAGGTGCCGATCGACGGCGTTGTGTTAAGCGGCAGCGCCAGCCTCAACACCAGCGCGCTCACGGGCGAGAGCGTGCCGCGCGATGTGCACGAAGGCGACGAGATCATCAGCGGCTGTATCGACATGTCGGGCGTGCTCAAGATCCGCACGACCAAGGCGTTTGGCGAGTCGACGGTGTCCAAGATCCTCGACCTGGTGGAAAACGCCAGCTCCCGCAAGTCCCGTTCCGAGGCGTTCATCTCCCGCTTCGCAAAGGTATATACGCCGGCCGTGTGCATCGCGGCGCTGCTGCTCGCGCTGGCCGTGCCGGGGGTGCGGATGCTCGCCGGGCTGCCCGCCGATTGGGTGAACTGGATCTACCGCGCGCTGACCTTCCTCGTCGTGAGCTGCCCGTGCGCGCTCGTCATCAGCATCCCGCTGAGCTTCTTTGCGGGCATCGGCGGCGCGAGCAAGGAGGGCATCCTCATCAAGGGCTCTAACTACCTGGAGGCGCTGTCCGAGGCGAAGATCCTGGTCTTTGACAAGACGGGCACGCTCACGCAGGGCGTGTTCGAGGTGACGGGCGTGCACCACAACACGATGGAGGAAGAACGCATCCTGGACTATGCGGCGCATGCGGAATGCGCCTCCTCGCACCCGATTAGCAAGAGCCTGCAAAAGGCGTATGGCAAGCCGATCGACCGCTCCCGCGTGAGCGACATTGAGGAGTTGAGCGGGCACGGCATCGTGGCCAAGGTCGACGGGCACGCCGTGGCGGCGGGCAACGCCAAGCTTATGAAAAAGCTGGGCATCGCGTATGCCGACTGCCACAGCGTCGGCACGATCATCCACATGGCGATTGACGGGGCATACGCCGGGCATATCGTCATCTCGGACATCGTCAAGCCGCACGCCAAGGAAGCGATTTCGGAGCTCAAACACGCTGGTGTGAAAAAGACGGTCATGCTCACGGGCGACGCCAAGCGCGTGGCCGACCAGGTGGCCGGGGAGCTGGGCATCGACGAGGTGCACAGCGAATTGCTCCCAGGTGATAAGGTGGCGCAGGTCGAGGCACTGCTCGCAAACAAGGGTAAGAAGGAAAAACTTGCCTTTGTGGGCGACGGCATCAACGACGCGCCGGTGCTCACACGGGCGGACATTGGCATCGCCATGGGCGCGATGGGCTCGGACGCGGCCATCGAGGCGGCGGACATCGTGCTGATGGACGACGATCCGCTGCAGATCGCCAAGGCAATCAAGATCTCGCGCAAGTGCATCGGCATCGTCAAGCAGAACATCGTCTTCTCGCTGGTGGTCAAGTTTGGCTGCCTGGCCCTGACGGCGATCGGCGTCACGGACATGTGGGCGGCGATCTTCGCCGATGTCGGCGTGATGGTGCTGGCGGTGCTGAACGCGATCCGCGCGCTGCACTACGACAAATAAGCAATACAGCAACATATAAAAAAGCACCGAACCTTTTTTCGAAGGTTCGGTGCTTTTTTTGGTGCCGAAGACCGGGATCGAACCGGTACGGGTATCGCTACCCACGGGATTTTAAGTCCCGGGCGTCTGCCAATTCCGCCACTTCGGCAATTCCTCCCTATTATAATGCGAAAAACGGGGAGGTGTCAAGGCTTAGAGCGCCGCTTCATAGGCGTTGCGCTTCGCGCCGGAGGGCTGTGTGATCACGCCGCAATAGCAAAACCCGCTGGAGAGGATGGTGTGCTGCATGATCTTGTTGTCGGCATGCGTGTCGATGCGCAGCGACTGCGCGCCGTGTGCGCGCGCCTCGGCCTGACATTCCGCAAGCAGGCGGCGGGCGAGGCCCATCCCGCGGAAGTCCGGGTGGGTGGTCAGGCGGTGCACCGTCTCATAGGCGCCGTTCTGCCGCCATGCGCCGTCGATCACCACATAGGTCGGGTCGATGCCCGGGATGAGTGCGGTATAGGCGGCCACGCGGCCGTCCTCCGTACGCAGCACGCGGCCGAGGTCCTTTTGGATGTCTGCCTCTGCCACGGAAAGCGAGGGGGAGTGCGCGCCCTGCCATTGGTCGATGCCCTGCTCCTTTAGGAAGCGCCGACCCAGCGCAAAGAGCTCTGCAATCTGCGCCGCGTCCTGCGCGGCGGCTTTTTCATAATACAGTTCCATGCCTCCTATTATAGCAAAGCCAGGGGCGGATGCAAAGCGGGGCACGCTTTTTTTCCCGGCGGGCGCATGATATAATGGAAAAGAAATCTCTTTATCGTATCGAGGAGGAAACAGATGAAAATTGCAGTCGTCACAGGCGCTTCTTCGGGGATGGGCCGCGAATTCGCCCGGCAGCTGGCCGCGCTGGGCGAGGTCGAGGAGATCTGGGCGATCGCCCGCAATGCCGACCGGCTGTCCGCGCTGGAGGGGACGCTGGCGGTGCCGGTGCGCGTCCTGCCCATGGATGTGTCGGATATGCAGGCGGTGGAGGCGTATCAGGCGGCGCTCGAAGAGGCGCAGCCGGAGGTCGCCTGGCTCGTGAACAGCGCGGGGTTTGGCAAGTTCTGCGACTATTCGCAGCTTTCCATGGCACAGTCGGTGGCGATGATCGACACCAACTGCAAGGGTCTGGTCGCGATGACGCTGGCGACGCTGCCCTATATGCGCGCGGGCGCGCATGTCGTGAACCTGGCGTCGGCCTCGGCGTTTCAGCCGCTGCCGTGGATCAACATCTATGGCGCGAGCAAGGCGTTTGTGCGCAACTATTCGCGGGCGCTCAACCGGGAACTCAAGCGGCGCAAGGTCTCTGTGACCGCGGTGTGCCCGTATTGGGTGCGCACCAACTTCTTTGACACGGCGCACGCGCACGCGGGCGAGGCGGTCATCACCAAGTATGAGGTGATGTACGAGGCGTGCGATGTGGTGAAAAAGGCGCTGTACGATGCCCGACGCGGGCGCGATATGTCGGTGTACGGCGCGCGAAACAAGTTCCAGCATGTGGGGGCGAAGCTGCTGCCCCAACGGGTCGTGATGAACATCTGGCAGCGGCGGCAGAAGCTGAAATAAGGGGAACCGATGGCATTCGAAAAGCTGTATAACGAGCTGTATGCGGCAGTGGCGCTGTTGGTGCTGGCGCCGGAGCTGGCGGGCGACCTTGAAAAGGGAGAGAGCCCAGACTGGGTGGAGCCCGTGCGGGACATGGGCGTGGAGGTCACGCAGGCGCTGCGGCAGCAGGACGGCGAGGCACAGAGGTTTTTGGAGCGCTACCTCGGCCGACGGGCGGAGGAGATCCCGCCCGTGGCATTTGAACGGTACGCAGGTGCGCTGCATTTCGACCACGGCCGTCTGTGGGGGCTGACGATGGAGGCAGAGCAGGAATGGCAGGCGGGCTATGCCGACCGGGCGCGGTATCGCTTTGCCTGCAAGCTGGAAAAACTGAACGATAACTACACGCCGCACGCGGAAAACACGCTGTACCTGTTTTTGCACACCGACCGAGTGACGCCCGCGGCGGCAGAGGCCCTGACGGCCGACCTGCGGCGCATCCAACAGGACGCGCCGCGCAAGTTTGACCGGGTGTTTTTGGACGGTGTGGACTGCCTGTATCTGGGCGACCTGACGCGGGGCGGCACAGAGCGGCGGGAGATCTCCCTGGCCGCGGCGGTGCGTCTGCGGGAGGCGGCTGGGTTTCTGCGCGGCGTGGGTGAATGGCAGGCGGGCGCATCGGTCGTTAAGGCTCTTCGGGAAGTGGCGCTTTGGCGCGAGGAATGAGCGAGGCAGGTGCAGAGCGGCATCCCCCGGTCGGCCTCCATGCGCATTGCCGGAGAACCATCTGGCCATGTGTTAGACGAAAATAAAAGCGGACACAGGAATGTGTCCGCTTGAAAATTCGGCTCGAGCGAAGCCTAAAAGTTCGTCTGCGCGATGCGCTCCAGCGCCTCTTGCGTGCGCGGGGTGGTATTGAACGCGGTCAGGCGGAAATACCCTTCCCCGGCTGCGCCGAAGCCGGATCCTGGGGTGCCCACGACATGCGCCTTTTGCAGCAGCGCGTCAAAGAAGGCCCAGGAATCCATCCCGTGCGGCGTCTTGAGCCAAACATAGGGCGAGTTGACGCCGCCGTAGGCGGAGAGCCCGCAGGCGGACAGCCCTTTGCGGATGATGGCGGCGTTTTCCAGGTAGTGGGAAATGAGCGCGTCGCATTCCGCCTTGCCCTCGGGGGTATAGATCGCGGCGGCGGCGCGCTGCACGGGATAGGAGACACCGTTGAACTTGGTCGTCTGCCGCCGACTCCATAGGGCGTGCAGTGAATGCGGCTGTCCCTGCCGGTCGTGCCCCACGAGCTCCTTCGGCACGACGGTGAAGGCGCAGCGGGTGCCCGTGAAGCCCGCTGTCTTGGAAAAGGAGCGGAATTCGATGGCGCAAGTCTTGGCACCCTCGATCTCGAAGATACTGTGCGGGATGTTTTCCTGGGTAATAAAGCGCTCATAGGCCGCATCAAACAGCAAAAGCGCGCCGTTGGCGTTTGCCCAGTCCACCCAGGGCTTCAGCTCGGCAAAGGTGAGCGCGGTACCCGTTGGGTTGTTGGGGTAGCAGAGGTAGACGACATCCACCGGCTCTGTGGGCAGGGCGGGCAGGAAGTTGTTTTCCTCCGTCGCGGGGAGGTAGACGATGCGCGAAAAGCGCCCGGTTTTGGGGTCGAATTCACCGCTGCGCCCCGCCATGACATTGGTGTCGACATAGACGGGATAGACCGGGTCGGTCACGGCGACGATGCAGTCCGCCGAAAGGATGTCGCCGATGTTGCCGGTGTCGCACTTGGCGCCGTCACTTAGGAAGATCTCGTCCGCAGAGATGTCTATGCCGCGCGCGCGGTAGTCGTGCTCTGCGATCGCCTCGCGCAGGAAGGCATAGCCCTGCTCGGGGCCATAGCCGTGGAAGCCGGAGGCGGTGCCCATTTCGTCCACCGCCGCGTGCATGGCGCGGACGACCGCCTCCGGCAGCGGGCAGGTGACATCGCCGATGCCCAGCCGGATGAGGTCGGCCTCCGGGTGATCGGCCGAAAACGCCGCGACGCGCCGGGCGACCTCGCTAAACAGGTAGTTGCCCTGCAAACGGGCAAAATTCTCGTTTATTTGAAACATAAAAATTCCTCCGCTGCAAATATTTGTTTTATTTTAGTATATCTTGAGGGAAGATGCAAGAAAAATGCAGGAAATTTTACAGAACTTGCAAAAAGAAATCGCCTGCCTGGCAAGGGGTTTGCCAAACGGGAATTTTGTGGTATGATAGGCGAAAAGACGGCAATCTGGGAGTACGGATATGAAGAAGGAAAATAAAGAACTGGCAAAGAAGAAAAAGGCGGCTGCACGCAAGCGCCGGCAGGCCGCTCGGGGGCTCAAGACGGCGATGTGGATCCTGATCCCCTGCCTGGTGATCGCGGGGATCGTCGGCGGGATCGTCTATGGCGAGCTGCGCGCCAAGATTAACTACAGCGCCGGCCTCACGGACGAGGGATATATCGCGGGGGCGAATCTGGCCGAAATGGTCACGCTCGGCGATTACAGCGCGATCCCGGCGAAGAAGAGCGAGCTCATCACCGACAAGATGGTGCAGGATAAGATCGCCGAGACGCTGGCCGCCAAGGCGACGCTCAATAAGGAAAGCGCCAAGACGACGGCCTCCGGCGACAAGGTGAGCATCGACTATGTGGGCAAGATCGACGGCGAGGCCTTCAAAAACGGCTCGGCCACGGGCTATACCCTGACCATCGGCGAGGGCACGCTGGTGGACGGCTTTGAGGAGCAGCTGATCGGCCACAAGGCGGGCGACAAGTTCACGATCTCCGTCACCTTCCCGGAAAAATATGAGCAGAACACCGACCTGCAGGGCAAGCAGGCGGAGTTCGACATCACGCTGAACGGCATCTATGAAGCACCGGAGCTGACCGACGACTATGTCAAGGAGAACTTCTCCGACCACGCGTCCACGGTCGAGGAGTACTATCAATATGTAGAGGAGACGACCTATCACGAAAATCTTCGCGACTTCGCGCAGCAGTACCTGAGCGAGCACAGCGAGATCTCCGAAGTCCCGGCGAAGTACCTGGGGAAGATCAAGAACACCTACCGCGCGGGGTATGAAGCGGAATATAACTACTATAATAAACTGTATTATTCCTATACCGGCGCCTATGTGTGGAAGGATGTCTATGCGTATTACGACATGACTAAGGCGGAGTTCCAAAAGAAGCTGGAGGAATCGGCCACGGAGAGCGCCAAGTTCTACATGCTCATGCAGCGCGTCTTTGAAGAGGAGGGCATGACCCTTTCCGAGGAAGAGGTACAGTCCTTTATTATGGCGTCCGACTACACGGAAAGCGAGGTCGCCGAGGCGATCAAGACCTATGGCGAGGGGTATTGGCACCAAAACGCGATGGCGGACAAGGTGATGGAATTCCTGGCGGGCAAGGTTGTTGTTTCCGAAGGGGAATGAGCATTTTGTATAACAGGCAAAAAAAAGCATTGCTTCGGCAATGCTTTTTTTTGACGGTTTTTTGAAATGTGCCGGAAAAGGCTTGCAATTTTCAAAAAATAGTATATAATCTTTATTAGTAAATAGTTCTAATAAGGAAAAACGCTATGAAGACTTGCCGAAATACCATTCAAAAAAAGCTGGTCTATGAAGCGTTGGTGCGGCTTGCCAATCATCCGACGGCAGAGGAAGTCTTTTTGGAGGCGCAGCACATGCACGCTTCCATCAGCCGGGCGACGGTGTACCGCATTTTGAACCAATTGGCGGAACAGCATGCGATTTTGCGTGTCCCGGTTAGCGACGGTGCAGATCACTTTGACCAGACAGTGCGGCCGCATTACCACCTGAAATGCAGCAGCTGCGGCAGGGTATTGGATATGGCGCCCGCGGCGGAGGGCGACATCCGCATGGCGGTACCGGATACGGCGGAATACACTGTAACCGGCTACACCATCCTCTTCCGGGGAATCTGCCGGGCTTGTCGGGAAAAGAGACAGCAAGGGCCGGAGGGCCTCGCAATACACAAAAGGGTAATATTAAAGGAGGACGATCATGAATTTGAAGGGAACTAAGACGGAAGCAAATTTGCAGGCAGCGTTCGCGGGTGAGTCGCAGGCGCGTAACAAGTACACCTATTACGCATCCAAGGCGAAGAAAGAAGGCTATGAGCAGATCGCAGCCATCTTTGAAGAGACAGCAGCCAACGAGAAGGAGCATGCCAAAATGTGGTTCAAGCTGCTCCACGACAACAGCATCCCCGACACGATCACCAACCTGACCGACGCGGCGGCGGGCGAGAATTACGAGTGGACGGACATGTACGAGCAGTTCGCAAAGGAAGCCCGCGAAGAGGGCTTTGACCGCATCGCCTATCTGTTCGAGGCGGTCGGTGCGATCGAAAAGATGCACGAGGCGCGCTATAAGAAGCTGCTGGAAAATGTGCAGGGCGGATTGGTGTTCTCGAGCGAGGGCGACGCGATCTGGGAATGCAGAAACTGCGGCCATATCTACATCGGCAAGGAAGCCCCGAAGGTATGCCCGGTATGCGCGCACCCGCAGTCCTATTTCCAGAAGAAAGCAGAAAATTACTGAGTTTGGCAAAGAAAAAAGGGAGGCCCGCGCGGCCTTCCTTTTTTGTGTAATTTTTTTTGTACCCGGGCGTTTGGTGGGGAAACCGCCTGATTATAAATATATGTAAGAGACTTTACCCCCAAAAGCATGCGGCGGGCAAGGAGAAAGAAAAAGCTCCCTGCCTTTTTTTGTCGATATGCGGATGGGAGTGATAACTGGGAAATTTAGGGATTGGGAGGAACGAATGGAAATAAGGAAAAAACGGGTGCGGCTGATTGGCGACCGGGCATTCTATAAGATGGTGCTCCGGATCGCGATCCCCATCATGGTGCAGAACGGCATCACCAACATGATCGGCCTAGTGAACAACATTACGGTCGGCAAGATGGGGACGGAGCAATTGGCGGGTGTCGCGATCGCAAACCAGCTGATCTCGATCTTCAACATGTGCGTGTTCGGCGCGGTGTCCGGCGCGGGCATCTTCGGCGCGCAGTTTCAAGGCAAGGAAGACTACGAGGGCGTGCGGCATGTGTTCCGCCTGAAGGTGATTCTGATGCTTGTTTTAAGCGCGCTGGCCGTGGGCCTCTTTGCCGGATTCGGCAAGCCGCTCATCGCGGGCTTTTTGCATGAAGGGAGCGACGGCTCCGACCTGGCGCTCACGCTCAAGGAGGGGTATGAATACCTGCTCCTCATGCTCATCGGCTTTTTACCGTATGGCCTGAGCCAGGCGTACAGCAGCACCTTGCGCGAGGCGGATCGTACGGTCGTGCCTATGCGGGCGAGCATCTATGCGCTTGTGCTGGGCGTTGTGCTCAACTACCTGCTCATCCCCGTGATGGGTGTCGCGGGCGCGGCACTCGCAACGGTGGTTTCGCGCTTTGCGGAGCTTGGGATGAACGCCTGGTGGACACACACGCATCCGGAGGAAGTGCCCTTCGTGCTGGGCGTCTATCACACGCTCAAGGTGCCGGGCGACCTGGTCAAGCAGGTGCTCATCAAAGGCACGCCGCTCTTGCTGAATGAGACGCTGTGGTCGGTCGGCTTCACCGTCGTCAACCAGACCTATTCCTATCACGGAGTGGCCGTCGTGGCGGCTGTGAACATCGCGACGACCATTGCGAACCTCGTCAATGTGCTGTTCAGCTCCATGGGTGCGTCCATCGGCATCATCATCGGCAATATGCTGGGCGCAGGCGATATGGAAAAGGTCAAGGAGGCGGACGCGCAGATGATCACCCTCTCGCTCATGATTGCGACGGGTGTGTGCGTGCTCATGCTGATTTGCGGGCCGTACTTCCCGCAGATCTATAAGAACACGACGCCGGAGGTGCGCGACCTCGCCAAATGGTTCATCTGGGCAGAGGCGATCGCGGCGCCACTCAGGGCATTTGTCAACGCGAGCTACTTCACGCTGCGGTCTGGCGGCAAGACGATCATCACCTTCCTGTTCGATTGCGGGTTTGTGTGGTGCGGCAATGTCGTGGTGGCGTATGTGCTCACGCATTTCACGAACATGCACATCGTGCCCATCTATTTCTGCTGCAAAATGGTGGAAATCATCAAGTGTGTCATCGGCTTTGCGCTCGTGAAGAAGGGGAGTTGGATGAAAAATATCGTGGGCGGCGAGGAAGCCCCGGTGGCGCAGGAGGCATAAGCCGCGGAAGGGAATGGAAGAAAGTGCCGGGTAGGGAGCAACTGGCCCGCTTTGGCGGAAAATGCATTCGACCGTTTGCCGGCAGCAGAACTGGCTTTCCCGGACGGCGGCGCGGCAAGGCGTATCAAAGAATATATAAAAAAGAGGCTTTTGCAAGCCTCTTTTTTAGTTTCGTTTAAGATTGCGGGAAAAGCGCCTTGGCATGCGGTTTTAGGGCATAGAGCAGGATCATGCCGAGCACGCCGCAGGAGATCACTTCCCCAAGCCCGATGGTCAAAAACAGATAGGGCAGCGCCTCGCTGACGCCGTAGGCCCACTTGAGCACAAAGGGGACGATGAGCAGGTTGGCCAAGATGGGCGGCACCGCGGCCAGCTTTTCGTGCCTGCGCAGCAGATAGGTGCCGATCGCGCCGAGCAGCGTCGCAAGGCTCCCGAACAGGATGTCCCAGATCGCCGCGCCGGTGAGCAGGTTGGACAGCAGGCACCCGACAAATAGCCCCGGCACGGCCGCGGGCGTAAAGACGGGCAGGACGGTGAGTGCCTCGGAAAAGCGGACCTGCACCGCGCCGTTGGCCAGCCCCAGCGCGTTGGCCAGGTAGGTGAGCGCGGTGTACAGCGCCGCGATGAGCGCGCCCTGCGTGAGCAGGGCCAGTTTGGAATGTTTCATAGAATTCTCCTTTAGTTTTGTTTTTTGTGAGGAAGGTTGCGAACTCACAAATGGTGTTATACCATATTTGAGCAAAAAGGGCAAATGCCAAAAGAAAGAGAAAAAACGGGCAGGAAATTTGCGCCCGGCGTCGAATTAGATATACCAAACACGGCGGAGCGAAACGGAGGAGACGGTTTTGAACAAACGGCGATGCATCGCGATGCTTTTGGGCGTCCTGTGCCTGCTCGGGGCGTGCGCGGGCGGCGCACCGCGGCAGGGGACTTGGCAGGACGGCGTTTTTACGAACAAATGGGCGGGGATCCGCTTTGCGGCGGGCGAAGGCGAACGCGCGCTCGACGCGGCGGAGATGCGCGAATGGACGGGCGGCGCGGCGGGCGCGGCCTATAACGACCCGGCGGCCAAGCCGGACTGGGGCGAGACCGCCCTGTTTTACGACTGCATCCTGCTGCTTGGGGCGGAGCGGTGCTCGGTGCAGGTCATCTACGGAAACCTGCGCGATTGGCCGGACACGGATGAGGCGGCCTATGCCGCGATGCTGCGGGAAAATTTCGAACGGCTCACGGCGGCGGAATACGCCTATCAGGGCGAGGCCGCGGCCGAGATCGCGGGGCGGGCGTATACCTGCCACGAATGGACGGTCAACGGCGAGGTGTGCCAACGCATGTACCTCCGGCGGCAGGGCAAGAGCATGATCTGCATCGCGACCTCCTGCCCGGAAAAAAACCGGGTGCAGGTGGACGAATTTTTGGCGGGTGTGCAGGACCCGGCCGCGAAATGACGGAGCTTTCTTGGCTCCCTCGGGGAATTTCATTGCCCGGGGGAGCCTTTTTGATGGAAAAAAAGGCGCAGCAGGCGGTTAGGAAAAGGAAGTGAGATGCGCGGCGGATGCTTGGGCAGATGCGGCGAGATATGCCGCCGGAGTAAGCGAAAAAAGACGGAATGAGAACAGTGGAACAAAAGCGACGGGCGCGGCGGCCGTTTGGGGAAGCAAGGAAAGAAAATATAAAAAATTTACAATTTTTGCAGGAGAATCGCAATCGATGTAGAATAATTAGCGTATAAGGATTTCCAATGTGTGGAAGATCCTCCCAAGCCCGGAAATCGCCGAAGCCATGAGGCGCGGCGGCCGGGGGAACCGAACCTTGACAATTCACAATTCAGGATACAGATTTTACGAAAGAGAAAGAGGTGATTCCCATGGGCCAGGCAGCGGCGCAAAGTTTGCTCTAGGACTCGAAAATTTCCCAAGGAAGGAAAAAGTTATGAATAGAAAAGTTAAAAAGATATCGTTAGTACTGACCGTTATGATGGTGTTGAGCTTGTTTGTGACGACGGCGTTTGCAGAACAAACATTGCAGGTAACGGCAAAGTGGTGGAGTATTGAGGGCGCTGATAGTCGCTCGGGTTATACTACATGGACTGCATCGAAAACGGTGTCAAGCACGGTGGCAAATAAAAATATTAATGTAACAACAGGTGCCCGCTTGAAAAATCAGGGAGTGGACGAGAACACCTATTACATGGTGGTGCCGCATACTTCGGCACGCCCTTCGAGTCGTGTCCTTGTTAACGGTGGGTATGGAAATGTTCGTGGATTCAACTTTTCTTGCGTAAAGGGCAAGAGCTATCGACTTTTCCAGCAGCGTTATGATTCGACGCTAAATACGGATATCGTAGAAGGCATTACTTATCTGTATTTGAACTAACAAACAGCAGAGGGCTGCGCGGGGTTTCCGCGCAGCTCTTCTGAAAAAATCAGAAAAGGAGGTTTTCCGATGCTGAAGCAAGCGTGGTGGTTTGTGACCTGCCGGAAAAAGCAGGCGGCCTTCCTCGTGTGCATCCTCGCCCTTGTCACATTCCTGATGCTCTCCATCTCGCCGATGTTTTCCGCGCTGAGTGAGAGCACTTTTTATACCTATGCGGAGGAGTTCGGCCTTCACCACTGCATCTATTACGACCTGACCGAGGCGCAGTGGGAAACACTGCGGGGCATCCCCCTCGTGAAAGAAGCGGGCGTCATCACCAACTTTGGCAATTACGCGCTGTCCGGCACCAAGGTGCGCATCACTCTGGGGAGCTTTGACGAGACGGCCCTGACGCTTTCCAAGATAAAGCTCCGGGAAGGGCGATTCCCCAAGCAGCCGGGAGAGGCCGCAGTGGAGGCGCATGTGCTGTACCAATTGCCGGCGGGCGCCGGATTGGGCACCAAGTTTGCCGTAGAGGGCGCGGACGGCACGGCGGAATATACGATCTGCGGCGTCGTCGAGGACTACCGTTCCCAATGGAGCGTGCCCTCCATGATCAAGCCGGGGGTGAACGACCTGCCCGCGGCCTTTGTCGCCGCGGGGGCGGATTGGATGCCCGCGCCGGTGAAGAGCGCGATGATGTACTTTCACACGGTGAGCGCACAGGACGAGCCTTTCAAGACGGAAGCAGATGTATATCATGCACAATTGAAGGGGCATGAAAACGGAGATTTCCTGTTCATGGATAATGCCAATTTGTATCAGTATCACTCGTACCGTATGCACTTTGGCAACTGGTATCGGAAATATTTTGTGCTGCTGGCGCTGGCGGGGGCGGGGCTGATCCTGATGGTCGCTCTGTTCGGGTATGACCGCAACTTCGATGCCGCGGCCTATACGCTGTATACGACGGGCGCGCCGCGCAGGGAAGTGCGGCGGCTGTTTTACCGCATCCACCTGCTGCTGGCGGCGCTGGGCGTCGCCGCCGGGGTGGGGCTGTGCGGCGTGTTCGTGCCGATCGCGCGCGCGGTGCTGGGATATGACTTTTCCGTGCTCTCCTATCTATGGCGGGCGGGCATCCCGATGCTCCTCACGCTGGGCGTCGCGGCGGCCTATGACCTGGGTGTGCTGCGGCGGCAATACGGGTGCGACTTTTCGCATCGGGAGGACGCCCGCCGCAAAAAGAAACAGGAGGCGGCCGAGGAGCTCCCGCTGGGGCGGCACCTGGGTCTGGCGCTTGCGGCGCGGCATGTGGAGCAAAATTGGCGGCGGCTGACGGCTGCGATGCTGGTGGGCGTGGTGCTCGTGGTCATGCTCTTCTGCATGCAGGTAGAGCGTGCGGAGAGCTATGAGAGCCGGGTGCGGGAGGTCCCGACATTGTCTGCGCAGGCGGCGACGCAATGGTCCTGCCTGGACTATGGATCGTACCGGCTCAACGGTGTGTATCAATTCTTTGACGACGACCGGGTGCGGGCGCTCCGCGACCTGCCCGGCGTGACGGAGCTGTACCGTTCCTATGAGCAAGAGGTGAATTTGCAGATCCCGCGCGGGCTGGGGGAATACTGGGAACTGTTTTTCCAAAATTATCAGGCACCGCTAGGCATGAATGAGGCATCGGAGGTGCCGGCGATTCCGCAGGATGTACGGGCGACCTCCTTTGGATTTGGCTTTGTCGTGCTGGATGAGGTGGAACAGGAATGGCTGCAGCGCGCCTACCCGGACCTGCCGGTGGAAAGCCTGCTCTCGGATGGGCGGGCGATCCTCTTTTGCCCACCCATCGATCAGGTACGCGAACTGGATGGAAACCGGGTACAGTTTGGGTCGCGGATCTCCGAGATCACGGGCGGCGTTACCCGCAACGAAACGGTGAAGGCGGGAGATAGCCTCACGCTGAGCTGGCTGGACGCGTCGCCCTACCTTTTGGACGAGGTCAAGGACAGGACGGATCGGATCCGCTTTTGTGAGCAGGCGCTCCCACTCTCTGCGGTCGTGAATGAGGCGTTCTATATGCAGCGCCCCTACTCGATCGACGACGAGCGGGACGGCCTCACGATCGTCCTTTCGGAGGAGACGATGCGCAGCCTCCCGTTTTTCCAGGGGATGTTTACTTTCCGGGTGACGATGGATCCGGACATTTCAGACGCGGACTACGCCGCAGTGGAGGAAGCGTTCTGCCGCGCGGCCTATGCGATCGAGGGGGCAAACCTCTATTCCTCCCGCGAGGAGGAGGCGCTGCTGGATAAGGTGCAGCGCACGGTGCGGCTGAGCTATGGCATCCTGGCGGTCACGCTGGGCGGGTTTGTGCTCATCTCCCTGTTTTCGGTGCTGTATGGGACGCTGCTGCAGCGGCAGCGGATGTTCGGCATCCTGCGCGCGGCGGGGTATCGCAAGCGGCAAATGTACGGCTGTATCCTGGCGGAATTGGCGGTATACTGGCTGGGGGCGAGCCTTATTTGCCTGATGGCGACGCTCTTTGGCGTGTATAGCTTTATGGCAAATATCGTGGGACTGTACCTGAACGCGGCGGACCTATGGCCGCAGGCGGCCAAGGCCGGGCTGTTCTCGGCCGGGCTGGCGGCGGTGTTCGTCCTGCTCGCGTGGGTCCTGACCGAGGCGGTCTGGAAACGCAGCATCAGCGAATCGATCCGCTTTGCGGAATGATGGAGGAAAGGGAGCATGAGAAAAACGGTATCTATGCAAAGATTGTTGGCGGCGCTGCTTGCGGTGCTGCTGCTCTGCCCGATGGCGGCCTGCAAAAAGCAGGAGGAGGACATCGGCCAATGGGAAGCGGAGGAGAAGGAACGGGTATATTCCTCTTTGATAAGCGGACAATATTATGACCTGGACGGCCGGTATTTTTACCTTCACGATACGGGGCTGTATGAACGGCCGATCGTGATCTGCTTTTGGAAGATGGACCGGCCGGAGAGCCTAGAAGCGCTCCCCGCGTTTCAAAAGGCGTTTGAACGCTATGGCGACAAGGCGCAGTTTCTCATGATCTGCACCTATTCGGAAAACGACGGGAACGGCAGCGAGGACACCAAGCAGTGGATCGAGGAAAAGGGATATACCTTCCCCGTCTTCTACGACCGGGATCAGGTCCTGCAGGGGCTGCGGGTGGAAAAGCTCCCCTACATCCTCTTTTTTGGCAAGAGCAATGAGCTGGTGCACATCCGCAACGAGGCGCTTTCCGAGGGAGAGATCGACACCTTGATCGCAGACATCCTGGAATGACGCCCAAAGCCCGGCAAATGCCGGGCTCCTTTGCCATATAGGAAAACGCCCACGAAACATCGGTGAAAAAATATTTTCCAAAATTTGCGGCGGCAGGCAGGAATTTCCCGAAATATGTAGAAATCTATAAGTAAGAAGAACAGATTCGAAAGCGGGGGATAGGGAAATGACCGATTTGGAACTGAAACAGAAATTGCAGGACATCCTGGTGCAGGGCGAGGACGGCCGGCAGGACCTCTTGCCGGTGTATGCTGACCCGGAATTGTTTTCCGACATCGTGGCGGCGCTGGCCCGGGGGTATGAAGGCAAGGTAGACTATGTCGTCGCACCGGAGGCGATGGGATGGGTGCTGGGCGCGGCGGTGGCCACGCGGCTCGGCGCAGGCTTCGCCGGGGTGCGCAAGCTGGAAAACGGCGTGTACCTGAATGAGGACATCTGTCGCGTGATCTTCATGGATCACGAAAAAAAGCGCCGCAGCTTTGGCGTCCCGCTCAATTGGAACGCCAAGGGCAAGCGCGTGCTGCTCGTGGACGACTGGATCAAGACGGGGAGCCAGGTACAGGCGCTCATCAGCCTGTGCGAGCGGTTCGATTGCCCGATCCAGGGCATCGCTGTCATCGGGGCGGACCGGCGGGACATCATCCGCGAATGGCTGGAAAAAGGACAGCTCCGCTGTGTGGACATCCGCGAATGAGGCGGCCCGGCACGCATTTCGAGAAAAAATAAGAGATAGAAAAGGTCGATAAATAGCGACGATGAACAACGAAGAATATGCCGCCTGCCGCCTCTGCCCGCGGGACTGTGGGGCGAGGCGCAGCCGGCAGCATGGCGAGGGCGTCTGCCGCATGGGCGTGTGGCCGATGGTGGCGCGGGCGGCGCTGCATTTTGGGGAGGAACCCTGCCTGGTCGGCACACAGGGCAGCGGGACGGTGTTTTTCTGCGGATGCCCGCTGCACTGCGTATTTTGCCAAAACGGGCCGATCAGCGGAGCTGCCCCGTCCGCCGGGCGCATCCTGTCCCCGGCGCAGCTGCGGGAGGTGTTTTTGCACCTCCGGGCGCAGGGGGCGCAGAACATCAACCTGGTGACGCCGACGCATTTCGTCCCGGCGATTGCCCAGGCGCTCGAGGAACCGGTGGGCATCCCGGTAGCGTATAACTGCGGCGGGTATGAACGGGTGGAGGCACTGCGCATGCTGGAGGGCAAGGTGCAAATCTACCTGCCCGATTTCAAATACGCGCTGTCCGCTCCGGCGGCGGCCTATTCCCATGCAGCGGACTACCCCGCGGCGGCCAAACAGGCAATTTTGGAAATGTTCCGGCAGGTCGGGCCGTATGAAATGGACGCGGCCGGGCGGCTGCAAAAGGGTGTGCTCATCCGGCATCTGGTGCTCCCGGGGAATCTGGAAAACACCAAACGGGTCATCGACTGGGTGGCGGAGCAGTTCGCCCCGGGCGAGGTGCTGTTTAGCCTCATGAGCCAATACACGCCCTGCCGGGAGACCGGCTTTATGGAATTGCAGCGCACGCTCACGCCGGAGGAATACGACGAGGCGTCGGAATACCTCTTTGCCTCGGGGATTGAGGACGGCTTTATGCAGGACTTAAGCTCGGCGACGGCGGAGGCCATCCCGGCCTTTGACGGCACAGGCGTGGAGCCTTGACGCCCGGCCATATACAGGAAAGAAGGAAACTTCCCGCCCTGCGGCGGGGACGATAGGGAAATTGCCGGGCTTGCCCGGTGGGAAAGGGGAAATGTATGAACAACAGACAGAACACACAGAAGAAGGAACGAAAACGCCTTGCGCTGCCCTGGCGCATTTGCATCGCGGTGGCGGTCTCTATCTTGGGGATGTTTCTCGTGGGATGGATCCTCGGCAATCCGGCGACGGTCGCCTACCCCGAGAAAACGAATTATGCTTATATCGGCGATTACGGCGGCAAGCTGTCGGATGCGACGGAGGATTTTGTGCGCGAGCAGGCAGCAGTGTTGGAGGCAAAGTACAGGATCGGCATCTATGTCGCAGTGTTGCCGAACAGCTACGGCCGCGACCTCACGGCCTATACCGACGCGCTGGCGCGCCGATGGAAGCTCAACGGGAATGACGCAATGATTGTGTTTACGACGGACGATGCGCACGCTTGCATCAAATACGGCTCGGGTCTTTCGACGATGTTAACCGAGGAACAGTGCCAGAACATCTTGGACGCGGTGTCCAAGGATGCCATGCAGGCAGGCGATTGGGATAAGGCGGTTACAGAGGCTTGGACAGCGCTGGCCAAAGTGATTTATCGGCAGAAAGAGCCGTCGATTCCGGCGGATTTATTGGCTGGGCCGGAGACGGGCACCGGCAGGGAGACGGTAGCGGATGCGTATGTGCCGCTTCCACCGATTGCCGGGACTTGGTCGATGATTGTGCAGCTTGCAAAGCAGCTCGGCCTGTTTTGGGCGGCATGCGCGGCGCTCTACCTGCTGTATCGGATGATGCGCGGCATCTTCCATTGGAGCGGCTGGGGCTCGGTCGACACGGGAAGCGGCGGCAACTGGGCGGCGTATGGTCCGTTCGGCGGCGGGGCGAGTTCGGCAAGCAACGGCGGCGGCGGTAGCGGCGGCGCCGGCGGAGCTTCGGTATAACAGCAAACAGAGGCGGCGGAATCTTTCGCCGCTTTTTCCTTGAAATTCGGGCGAGGTATGATATAATAAATAAAGTGGGGTGGAAGGAGATGCCCGCCCCACAAAGGTTTGCCCTTCGGGGAATTAGAAAGTTTTACGAGGAGGATTTTACTATGGAATTGCCAAAGTACAGGAAATTTGCAGCCATCATGGAAGCGAGAACCGATGAAGAGATCGGCGGCAAGGTGAGAAATGTCCATGTGGCAGAGATCCACGAGGAACCCATGCCGGAAATGGGGCCGCGCGATGTCATGCTCAAGATGGAAACCTGCCAGATTTGCACGACGGATTATCAGCACTGGTTGGGGCTGCGTGAGCATCAGGGCTTCCCGATGGCGGGCGGCCACGAATGGTCGGCTATCGTCATCGCCAAGGGCGAGGATGTCATCGGATTCAATGTCGGCGACCGCGTCGGCCCGGTACACGGCGGCTGCGGAGAATGCCTGAATTGCCGCAGAGGCCGTTCCTTTGCCTGCACGGGCAAGGCGCGGCACAACGGCCCGGTCAACGGCTTCCTGGGTGCGCGCGGTTTTGCAAACTACGGCGTGCTGCCCGAGACCTCGCTTGTCCGCCTCTCGAATGACCTGGATCCGCAGGTAGCCGGCTTCATTGAACCGATCGCCACTTGCGTATGCGGTATGCGCCGTCTGCGTGTGCAGCCGGGTGAGACGGTTGTCATCATCGGTGCGGGCACGATGGGCATCGCGAACGCGCAGGTCGCGCATGCGTTTGGCGCGCGCGTCATCATTTCGGAACTCAGCCCCAAGAAGCTGGAGCGCGCGAGAAGCATGGGCTTTGCCGATGTCATCGACGCGACCAAGGTGGACCCGGTGGAAGAGGTTATGCGCCTCACGAACGGCTATGGTGCGGACGCTGTCATCGCGGCTGTGGGCCTCGGCGTAGCGTATAAGCAGGGCTATGCGATGCTCAAGCGGGTGGAAGGCCGCTTCCTGCTGTTTGCAGCGGGCTATCCGAAGCCCCAGTGGGAAATCGACCCCAACGAGATCCACTATCGCCGGATCGAGATCATCGGTACGATGAGCGGCGATGTGGCGGACTTTGAGGACGCTGCGTTCCTGATTTCGCACAAGATCGTCGACCCCAGCTATTCGCTGGAAACGCTCGGCAAGATGATCCCGCTGCGGGATATGCAGAAGGCATACATCGCGGCTGCGACGCCGGATGCGTACCGCGTGACCGTCGACTTGCAGGAAGTTTGACACAACCGATAACCTACCGTGCGCCTGGGGAGACCCGGGCGCATTTTTTGTGCAAAAAAATACGCGCATTTTTAACAATTTATGCAAGAAAAAGGCAAAGCCCACAGGGTATAATACACTCTAGTGAAATTGTGCAGAGAATGCATGGAGGAATGATTGTATGGACGAATTTTACGGAGGAAAGCCCGCGGGCAGCGGCACGGGGAAAAAGCTCGTATCGGCCCTGCTCGTGTTGGCGATTATGGCGGTGACGGCCTTTTCGGCGATCGGGATCTATAAATTGTCGACGGAAAAGCACACGGCGACACAGCCCGCGGCTTCGGAGGTTTCCGGGGGCAATGCGGCGGGATCGTCCGGCACGGCGGGCGGAACGGTCAATATTTCCGGGTATGACCTGGACATCGTGCCTTCGCAGGTGGCGGCCAAGGTGATCCCCTCGGTCGTGTGCATCCAGAACTATCAGCAGTCGCAGAGCCAGCTCCCCTTTGCGCAGACGCTGTCGGGCGAGGAACAGCTCACGCTGGCGGCGGAGGGCTCGGGCATCGTCTATACCGAGGATGGCTACATCATCACCAATGCGCATGTCGTGGAGAACAGCTCGCTTCTAAAGGTCGTGCTCAACAACGAAGAGGTGTATGAGGCCAAGCTGATCGGTTCGGATGCGGACACCGACTTGGCGCTTCTAAAAATTGAGGCAACCGGCCTGACGCCGATCGAGATCGGCGACTATGACGCCTTGGCGGTGGGCGATTTCGTGATGGCGGTGGGCAACCCCGGCGGGATGGAGTTTTCAAGCTCCGTCACCTTCGGCATCGTGTCTGCCAAGGACCGCCCGATGGACATCGACGGCGGATACACGATGAACACCATCCAGACGGATGCGGCCATCAACCCGGGCAACTCGGGCGGCGCACTCGTCAACATGGACGGCAAGCTGATTGGCATCAACTCGGCCAAGTATGTCGCGACCGGCTATGAGGGGCTGGGCTTTTCCATCACGGTGGAGGAGGCGCTGCCCATCATCGAGAGCCTCAAGGAATATGGCGAGGTCAAGGGCAGGAGCCGCCTGGGCGTGACCGGCATGATCATCGACGAGCTGGTGGCGAACCGCTATGGCCTGACGCCCGGCTTCTATGTGAATGAAGTGACGAATGCGAACGCGGGCACCTTGAAGGCGGGCGATGTCATCACAGCAGTGGACGGCGCCGAGGTGACTTCGGAATCCGACATCAAGAACGCCCTGCAAAAGAAGCAGGCGGGCGACAGCGTGACGATCCAGTATTGGAGGTCGGGCGCACAGCAGGAGACGCAGCTCGTGCTCATCAGCGCGGACGCCGACTGAACGCCAGGAAGCACGGCAATAGGCAAGAAAACGAGGTAGCGCAGGGATGCGCTACCTCGTTTTTGCGTTCTGTGGGCGAATGGGTTTGCGGGTCGGCCTGGAAAGACTTGGCGGATGCGTGCGGGGAAATGCCTTGATGGCGAAGCATTGCGCATAGTTTCGCACCATCGCTGAACGAAGTCCCGTTGATGGGGACGATCCCTCGGCTGGGCGCTGCCGTCTTAGGACTGTGTGGCTGTGCCGTCTCTTCCCGCACCTTTGGCTCCCTCTGCCGATTCGTCCGTTGGCACGACAAATTCCCGGTAAAAATAGGACAGGATGTCCTGCCGCGTGACGATGCCGATGAAGGAGTCATAGTCGTCCACGACGGGGATGAAGTTCTGATGCACGGCGCGCAGCAGCAATTCCTCAAGCGACTGCGTGATGCGCACGGGCGGGTTTTTGGCGGCGTCGGGGCGTAGCGCCTCCTCAAGCGTGACGCCCCCTGTGGCGGAGAGGTCCTCCACCGGGTGGTCGAGCAGATAGCGCAGGAAATCCCCCTCACTCACCGTGCCGGCGTATTTGCTTTCGCGCGTGAGGACGGGAATGGCGCTGTAGCCGTGCCGGCGCAGTTTTTCGAGCCCCTGCCGCAGGGTCTGATGTTCGTATAAAAAAGCAACTTCATGCTTGGGTTTCAAAAAGAAAGCGATGTTCATGAGAAGGCTCCCCCCTATATTCTGTTACCACTATACGGGGCGCGGGCGGGAAAGTCAATGCCGTTTGTGGGACTGGCAGGCACTTTGCAGGATGCGGGCGGGAAAGTGGCAAAAAAAGATGTTTGAAAAACAAAAAAACTGTTGACAAACAAAAAGCTATCGACTATATTGTACATACAAATCCAAGAGGTTTGTGTGGATAGAGGCGCGAAGGATCATGAGTAGCGCCGGGGAGCCCATCAAGCGGGGCGAGGATCCGGCGAGAAAGGGAGCTTTGCCGAAATTGCAGGTTTTGTTTGAGGAATTGCAGTTGGTCGCCCGGGAAAACATCCCGGCGATTGTCACAGTACATGGAAAACGAACTGTGGAGAGCTATCGGGAAACGATCGGATCGTCATACGCAAGTAGGCAGGATCAAAATACCGAAGCGCAGGCTTCGGTTTTTTTGTTCGATAAATTTTAGACGGAATTTTATGGAGGAAACAGACATGAAAAGATGGATTGCCCTAGCGGCGGCATTGCTGATGATGTTTGGGATGGCGGCCTGCAAGAAGCAGGGCGGAGATGACCCGCAGAGCAGCGTAGCGGACGACGACACCTTTGTGATCGGCATGGAATGCAACTACGCACCCTTTAACTGGACGCAGACGGACGACAGCAACGGCGCGGTGGCCATCGCCGACGGGTCGGGCTATGCGGACGGGTATGACATCCGCATCGCGAAAAAAATCGCCGAGGGCCTCGGTAAGAAGCTGGTTGTAGAAAAGATCGAGTGGGATGGCCTGACGCTGGCGGTGCAGTCCGGCAAGATTGACGCGATCATCGCCGGTATGAGCCCGACGCAGGAACGGCAGGCGACCATTGACTTCACCGACCCGTATTATGAGACCGGCCTGGTCATGGTTGTGCGCAAGGACGGCGCGTATGCATCGGCGGCTTCACTTTCCGACTTTGCGGGCGCGAAGGTGACGGGGCAGATGAACACCTTCCACTATGATGTCATCGATCAGATCGAGGGCGTGGAAAAGCAAAACGCGATGGCGGACTTCCCGTCCATGATCGTGGCGCTGCGCTCCGGCGCGATCGACGCCTATGTCGCCGATACCAACAGCGCCGAGGCGGCCCTGAAGGCGAACGACGACCTAGCTATGATCACCTTTGCCGAGGGCAAGGGCTTTGTGACGACGCCGGATGAGGTGGCCGTCTCCATCGGCATCAAGAAGGGCAACACCGAGCTTGCCGACCAGATCAACAAAATCCTCGCGGGCATCTCCGCAGAGGAGCGCCAGAAGATCATGGACGCGGCGACCGACGATCAGCCGCTTTCGGAATAAAAACCCGGATAGGAAGGAAAACACATGAACTTACCTACGACATTCTTCGGATGGATCGGCTTCATCTGGGAAAAATACTCGCCCCTCTTTTGGAAGGGCACGCTCAACACCCTGATTCTCGCGATTGCGGGCACACTCATCGGGTTTCTTTTGGGGTTGCTCGTCGCGATCGTGCGCACGATCCCGCTTTCCAAGAAGGATCACCTCGCCAAAAAGGTGCTGATCCGCATTGCCAATGCGCTTATCAGCATCTATATCGAAGTGTTCCGCGGCACGCCGATGATCGTGCAGGCGATGGTCATCTACTATGGCGCGATGCAGATCCTAAAGGCGGACATTCCGGCGATGGGCGCGGCGATTTTCATCATCTCGCTCAACACCGGCGCCTATATGGCGGAGATCATGCGCGGCGGCATTTTGGCCATCGACAAGGGGCAGACCGAGGCGGCGCAGGCCATCGGTATGACGCATTGGCAGTCCATGACCAGCGTCATTCTGCCGCAGGCGATCCGCAACGCGCTGCCCTCCATCGGCAACGAGTTCATCGTCAACATCAAGGACAGCTCGGTGTTGAATGTCATTTCGGTCTCGGAGCTGTTCTTCCAGGGCAAGTCCGCGTCGGGCACCTATCTAAGGTACTATGAGACCTTCTTCATCATCGCGCTCATCTACCTGGTGTTGACCTTCATCTTCTCGCGGCTGTTCCGGTTGCTGGAAAAGAAGATGGACGGCCCGGACAGCTTTGTCGTCCACGGGTCACAGTCGCATCACAAAGCGATGCGTGTGGGAAAGGAGGACTGAGCGATGCAAGAGAAGGAAAAGATCATCGCGGTAGAGCATTTAAGCAAGGACTATGGCAAGCACACGGTGCTGCGCGACATCGACTTTTCCGTCCATGCGGGCGAAGTCGTGTGCATCATCGGGTCGTCCGGGTCGGGCAAATCGACGCTGCTGCGCTGCATCAACCTGTTGGAGCAGCCGACCGGCGGCAAGATCCTCTATCACGGGCAGGACATCGAGGAAATCTCTCTCACCAAATACCGCGCCAAGGTCGGCATGGTGTTCCAGCAGTTCAACCTCTTCAACAACATGACGGTGCTGGAAAACTGCGTCGTGGGGCAGATGAAGGTGCTAAAGCGCGACCGCAAGGCGGCCGAAAAGGAAGCGCTGTTCTATCTGGAAAAGGTTGGCATGGGCGAATATGTGGATGCCAAGCCGGCGCAGATCTCCGGCGGGCAGAAGCAGCGCGTCGCGATCGCGCGGGCGCTGGCGATGGATCCGGAGGTGCTGCTGTTTGACGAGCCGACCTCCGCGCTCGACCCGGAAATGGTAGGCGAAGTGCTGGCCGTCATGAAGGAGCTCGCGCAGGCGGGCAAGCTCACGATGCTGGTCGTGACGCACGAGATGGGCTTTGCGCGCGATGTATCCGACCGTGTGGTATTTATGAACGAGGGCGTGATCCTGGAAGAGGGCACGCCGGAGGTCATCTTTGAGCACCCGAAGGAGGAGCGCACGCGCGAATTCCTAAAGCGGATTCTGCAAAAATAAGGCACGAAAAAAGCAGCGCCAGGGCGCTGCTTTTTTCGTGCTCGTATTTCAGAACAGGCGAAGCAGGAGCATATAGACGGCCGTCCCCACGCCGATGGACAGCAGCGTGTTGCGCCGCCATAGGTGCAGCGCCGCGGTGAGGGCGACGCCCACGGCCTGCGGGAGCCATCCGCCGAGTGAAGCAAACGAGCTGTCCTTGAGGCAGTATATAACCAGGATGGCCATGATCGCCGGGGGTAGGTACGCGCCCAGCACGCAGCCCGCGACCCAGTAGAGCTGATCAAAGAGCGCGGTGCAAAAGTCCGCCGTGCTCGCGTCGATGCCGGCAGGGTATTTGGCGGCGCACAGGAGCGAGTAGGTCTCGTCGGTGAGCGAAAACACCATATAGGGCAAGCGCGCGCCCATCGCCCGGAAGCGGGAAAGAAAGCTCAGGCCATAGAACATGTGCCGGCTGTTGATGACGATGGTCATGGTGGCCGCGGTCAGTAAGGACGCGCCGGAGGACAGCAGGCTCACCAGCACGAATTGCATGGACCCGGCATAGACGGTGAGGCTGATGCCGAGCGCCCACAGCCAGGTATAGCCCGCCTGCGCCAGCGAGATACCAAACG
The DNA here is from genome assembly GCA_934555865.1 of uncultured Christensenellaceae bacterium. GTDB lineage: Bacteria > Bacillota > Clostridia > Christensenellales > Christensenellaceae > QANA01. The sequence continues at coordinate 35,115 of CAKTFI010000008.1, forward strand.
CAAAGCCCAAAAACAGGTACCCAAAGAGCACGGGCAGCGTCTGCCGCAGCGCATAGCGAATGGATTTTGTCATATTTTTGATCCTCATTGAAATTCGAACCTATTATAAGCCCCGGGGGACGCTTCGTCCAGCCTTTTCGGCGGCCGGGAGATGGAAAATTTTTGCGAGATGTGGTATACTGCATATATAAGGAAGCGGAGCAGGGCCGGTCGTTTTCCCGCGCTTTGCAAAAGAATTGGAAATAAAGAAAGAAACCCCGCAAAAGGTATTTGCAAAATCTGCAAAATATATTACACTAATACTGTATGCAGGGGCGTGCGGTCGCTCGGTTCCTTGTGTAAGGTTTTTTAGTTTCTATAAATGCCCCAAAGGGCAAGAAGGAGAGTAACATGATTAAATTTGCGACAGTTGGCGCTGGTTGGATTGTCGATTCCTTCCTCAAAGGCGCAAAGGAAAATGCACCGGATTTCGTGCATTCCGCGGTTTATTCGTTCAGCGATGCGGAGGGTCAGGCGTTTGGCGCAAAGCATGGTATCACCAGAATCTACAACGATCTGGACGCACTCGGTGAAAGCGATATCGATGCGGTATATATTGCAAACCCCAATGCCTTCCATTACCCGACGGCCAAGACGCTGCTCGAGCACGGCAAGAATGTCATCTGCGAAAAGACCTCGGTCATCACTTCCGAACAGCTCAAGAAGCTGTATGAGATCGCGGACGAAAAGGGCGTGATCTTCATGGAAGCCATGAAGGGCCTGTACCTGCCGGAGATCCATCAGCTGACCGAAGCGTTCTCCAAGCTGGGCGAGATCCACATGGCGAAGTTCGACTTCTGCCGTTATTCCTCCAAGATGCCGGCGCTCAAGGCGGGCGAATTCCCGAACATCTTCAACCCGGCGATGGCGGCGGGCGGCCTCATGGACATGGGCATCTACCTCGTGTACCCGGCGCTGTACTGGTTCGGCGTGCCGAACAAGATCGCGGCGGATGTTTCCATGATGTCCACGGGCGCGGATGCCTGCGGCACCGTGCTGTTTGACTGCAACCCGCTCCAGAAGGACGGCGTGTTCAAGAACATCCAGGTTACGATCAGCTACGGCAAGACGAGCACCTCCAAGCACGACAACCTCATCATGGGCGACCTCGGCGTGCTGCATGTCGACACGATGGAATGCTTTGACAATGCCTACATCGAATATGTCGACGGCACGAAGGAAGTCGTCACCAAGAGAGACACCTCCTTTAGCAATATGGGCGGTGAGGCGCTGCAGTTCTATAAGTTCATCACGGATAAGGAAGGCACGAAGGAACGCTATGAGCAGTCCAAGAAGCTGACGACCGAAGTCATCGCGACGATGGAAAAGATCCGCGAGCAGGCGGGCATCGTCTTCCCGGAAAAGGTCTACAGCCTGTAAGCGCAGCATAAAGGAGAAAGATTATGCCTTTTATCGGAATCAAGACGGCAAATAAGTTGACGCCCTCCCAGAAGCTGGCCATCAAGTGCGGCATGGGACAGGCAGTTGAGCTGCTCCCGGGCAAGAAGGAAGAAAAGATGATGATGTCCATCGAGGACGGCACCAGCATGTTCTTCCGCGGCGAGGAGAAGCAGTCCTGCGCGTTTGTGCAGGTCATCATCAAGGACGCGGCTCCGTTTGACGACAAGGCGGCCATGACGGCGAAGATCTTCGACATCCTGGAACAGGAAGCGGGCATCGCCAAGGACGACACCTATGTCAACATTCAGGAATACCCGGAATGGGGTTCCCGCGGCGTGCTGAAAAAGTAAACAACGCAAAACAAAAAAAGAGAGGCGAGCTCGCCTCTCTTTTTTTGTGCTTTTCCTATTTCCGTCTCGTCCTAAGTTCAGGACTCGGTCTCTGCCGCGTCGGCTTCCTTGGCGGCCTCGGCCGTTTCCTCCTGCGCGGCGAGCCATTCCGGCCCCTCAGGCGTGAGCCCCAGCCGCCGGAAGGAGCGGACGCCCACGAGCAGCGAGACCACGCCGAGCACAGCGACGCCCGCGGCCACATAATAGGCATTGGCGACGCCCATGGCATCCACACAGGCGCCGATGAGCAGGTTGCCGAGGTTGTTGCCGAGGTTATTGAACAGCATGAGCAGGCTGGTGAGCTTGCCGGAGGCCTTGGGGTCGATGGATAGCCCCATGCTCAGCACTGTGGGCCAGCACGGCCCGGCGAAGACGCCGAACAGCAGGCAGGAAAGGAGCGCGGGCACCGGGCGGCGGAACAGCGCCAAACACGCAAGACACGCGCCCGGCAGCGCCATGCTTAGAAGGCACATGTGCACGCGGTTTTTGAGCAGCCGTTCGCCGAACAGGCGGCTTAAGGTCATGCCCCCGCGGACGGCAGAGATGCACAGCGCCGCGCCGAACGCATCGCCGAGTTCGAGGACGAAATAGTCCTTGGCATAGCCAAGCAGGCCGATCTCCATAAACATATATAGTCCGAGGCACAGTCCCATACACAAAAAGGCGGGCGTCAGCACGAGGCGGCGGCGCGCACACTTCTCCTCCGGCGTTTCGGGCGCATCGGCCTCCGTTCCGCCGGAACGGCCGGGCGAGGGCAGGCAGCACAGGAACAGCGTGAGCGCACCGAGCAGCAGCGTATTCACATAGTAATTCCAGCGCCAGGAGAGGCCGAACCGCCCCATGAGCAGCGCGAAGAAGAGGGGAGACAAAAACGCACCACAGGAGAGCGCGCCCTGCTGCCGGTTGACATGCAGCGTGATGCGTTCGGGGTCGAGCTTTGCCATGGCGGGGAAGGGGACGGAGAGAAGGATGTTGCCCCCGACGCCGCTTATGAGGTAGGAGCACAGGATCCACACCGGCCCCTGCGCCAACCCGGCGAGCAGTGAGCCGCCGATGGAGCACAGGCAGCCCACGAGCAGGGTTTTTTTGTTGTCTAGCCGGTCGAGCAGGCCGCTAAAGAGTGCGGACATGCCGAGCGCCGTGATCATCTGCGCAGACGAGATCACGGCCATGAGCGTGCTCGAAAGGCCGAATTCCGTCTTGATGTCGAGCAGGACGAACTGGACGCCGGACATGTTGAAGCCCACATAGAAGTTCAAAAGATAGCACAGCAGGATGTAGGGAGGGAGTTTGCGTTTCTTAGACATACGGAATAAAGCTCCTTTCGAGAGATCATTAGAAAAAGCCAATTCCTTTTGCGCCCCATACCCATGGGGTGCAAAAGACAAGGATGCGAAATAAAAGGAGCAGGTGCGAAAAAAGGTGCTGCCCCTTGGCGGGCCCCTTGCCCGGATATTTCGCGCCGTTTTCCGGCAGCGGGGGCCGGGTCAGCGAAAAGCGATGGTCCCTCTGGGGTTTCTTATTTATGGTAGGTCTCCCCGTGCGCAATCTTAAAGGCGCGGAAGAGCTGCTCGAACAGAATGATGCGCGCCAGTCGATGGGGAAAGGTCATCTTGGAAAAAGAGACGAGCCCTGCGGCGTCGCGCTTTAGGTCCTCGGCCAGGCCGAAGGAGCCGCCGATGACAAAGCCGAGGCTGCGCGTACTGTCCGCCTCGCGCGCAATGCGCCGGGAAAAGGCGACGGAGTCCTCCTGCGTTCCCTCGGACGCAAGGGCATAGAACCGGTCGACCCCCTTGAGGGCGGCGCGGACGCGCTCCCCCTCCTTTTTCAGGATGGCGCGGACCTCCCCCGAAGAGGCGTCCTCCGGCGTGCGCTCGTCTGCCACCTCGACGACCTCGATGGTAGCGAAGCGGGACAGCATCTTGCTGTATTCCTGCTGCGCCTCCTTCCAGTATCGTTCCTTCATTTTGCCGACGGAGATGATGCGGATCTTCAAAAAAGTACCTCTCTATTTGCAGGGATAGGTGCCGGTGATGCTGCGGCGGTTGGCCGTCCGAAGCGCCAGGTCGCGGTCGACCTGTATCCCGGCGCGCTCACACGCCGCGCGCACGGTGTCATAGGCGAGCTGTTTGGTGTTGTTGTGGCTGCTCAGGTGCCCGAGCAGGATGCCCCGCACTCCCCGGCAACACAGGGCGATGGCGGCCTCTGCCGCGTTGTCGTTGGACAGATGCCCGCGGCCGGACAGGATGCGGTGCTTTAATCGGGCGGGGTACGGCCCACTTTGC
>CAKTFI010000009.1 GCA_934555865.1 uncultured Christensenellaceae bacterium
CTGGAGAGGCAAACGTCCGGGACCGCTCCCAGAAATAGGCCGGAAAAGGACAAAGGCCGGGGTGGCAGCCGCTTCCCCGGTTTTTTTGTGCGGCGGGGGAAAAACGAGGCTGCGCATCCTTCCTGCGGCTTGGCTAAGGGAGCGGCCATGTAGCGCGAGAACTCTTTAGAAACAATTATCGAAAACTTCCTTTCAAGCAAGAGCGAATACAAAGCGAGGATACCGCTCATGTATGTATTTTTCTTCTTCTTCGCTGCAGGGGCAGTGTGTAACTTCTATTTTTCCCGGAAGAATTGCTTTTTAGGCGTTGTGCGCATCGATCGTGAGTGCAAGAAGCGAATCCCATCTTGCACAGTGTGGGAATCCACCGATATAGGAAAACTGGGAAACCTCGCCGATTCTTTCTAAAAAAATACGGCACTTTTTTAAAAATACTACTTGCCAAGAATGATTTAGTGTGCTAAACTGCTACTACAGTGCAAGAGCACAAAAAATTTTCAATATTTGAGAGGATAACACAATGAAGCGAGTATTTTTGGCAGTGATGGCGCTCCTCATGGCGGTCTCTATGGCCGCCTGCGGCAAGAAGACGGCGGGGATCACGGAGGCTTCGGCCGAGGCGCTCAAGGGCAAGCGCGTGGTTGCGGAGCAGGAATCGGCGGGCGAGGAAGTCGTCACGACGGACAGCATTTTCAAGGATGCGGAATACACGGCGGTGGAATCGCAGGCCAAGGCGCTTATGGAGGTAGAGGCCGGCACGGCGGACGCGGCGGTCATCGACTATGTCATGTCGATCGGCTCCATCGGCGAGGGCACGGACTACGCCGACCTAAAGCTGGTGGAGGACGCGGAATTCGCGCCGGAGGAATACGGCATCGCGTTCCGCAAGGGCTCGGACATGGCCTATGTCGTGAATCAAGCAATCGCGGAACTGAAGCAGGAAGGCAAGCTGCAGGAGATTGCGCAGAAGTATAAACTGGAGGAGCTCATCACGGCGGACGCTTCGTTTGACGAGATTACCGAGAAGGATTCGGATTGGGCGTATATCAAGCAGAAGGGTGAACTCGTGATCGGCATCACGCTGTTCCAGCCGATGAACTATTTCGACGATGCGGGTGAGCTCACCGGGTTTGAGACGGAATTCGCCAAGGCGGTCTGCGAAAAGCTGGGCGTCAAGGCGGTATTCCAGGAGATCTCTTGGAACGCGAAGGAAACGGAGTTGCAGGCGAAGAATATTGACTGCATCTGGAATGGCCTCACGATCACCGAGGAGCGCGCGGCGGCGATGAGCATCACGATCCCCTATATGCGCAACAAGCAGGTGCTGGTCGTCAAGGGGAAGTAAGCGCGGCAAGGGAAACGGAGAAACGGCATGTCTTTTCAACAGATCACCCTCGATTTGCTGGCGGGGTTTTTGGAAAACTGTAAATTGTTTGCGCTGACGCTTTTGCTGGCGCTGCCGCTGGGGTTGGTCGTCACGCTGGGGACGATGTGCCGCTTCCGGCCGGTCCGGTATGTGAGCCGGGGGTTCGTGTGGATCATCCGCGGGACCCCGCTCATGCTCCAACTGTTTGTGGTACTCTATGCACCGGGGTTGCTGTTCGGCGTGCCGGTGCAGTCGCGCATGAGCGCGGCGCTCATCGCGTTTGTCGTCAACTACGCGGCCTATTTTTCGGAGATCTACCGCGGCGGCATCGAAAGCATCCCGCGGGGACAATACGAGGCAGGGCAGGTGCTCGGCATGACGCGCATGCAGATCTTTTGGAAGGTCATCTGCATGCAGGTCGTCAAGCGTATCCTCCCGCCGATGAGCAACGAGGTGTTGACGCTCGTGAAGGACACCTCCCTGGCGCGCGTGATCGCGATTCCGGAGATTATCCTTTCGGCGGAGCGCTTTGCGGGCAAGGGGCTCATCTGGCCGCTGTTTTACACGGGGGCGTTTTTCCTGCTCTTCTGCGGGGTGCTGACGCTGCTCTTTTCCCGGCTGGAAAAGAAGCTGGACTACTATCGGGGGTAAGGCATGGCCATTTTGGAAGTCAAAAACCTGTGCAAGAATTTTGGCAACACGGAGGTGCTCCGTGGGATCGATTTTTCCATCGAACAGGGCGAGGTGCTGGCCATCCTGGGTTCCTCGGGGAGCGGCAAGACGACGCTTCTGCGCAGTCTGAATTTCCTCGAGACGCCGGAGGAGGGGCAGATCTTCCTAAACGGCAGCCTGCTGTTCGACTTTGGCGCGCGGCAGCGGCAGAGCGAGGCGCAGATTCGGGAAAAGCGCCTGCATTTCGGGCTGGTGTTCCAATCCTTCAACCTGTTCCCGCAATACGATGTGCTGCAAAACCTCACGCTGGCGGTCAAGCTGCTTTCCGGCGTCAAGCGGTCGCAGAAGGAGGAAGCGGCGCGCATCGACGCGATGGCGGAGGACCTGCTGGCGCGCGTGGGGCTTTCGGATAAACGGCATGCCTACCCCTGTGAACTGTCCGGCGGGCAGCAGCAGCGGGTCGCGATCGCGCGGGCGCTGGCGCTCAAGCCGGACATCCTCTGCTTTGACGAGCCGACAAGCGCCCTCGATCCGGAGCTCACGGGCGAGGTGCTGAAGGTCATCCGGGAACTCAAGGCGCAGCAGACGACGATGATCCTCGTGACGCATGAGATGAACTTTGCGCGCAATGTCGCCGACAAGATCCTGTTTATGGCGGACGGCGTGATCGAGGAGGCCGGGACGCCGGCGGAGATCTTTGGCAGCCCCAAGCGGGAAAAGACGCGGAATTTTCTGGCGAAGATCTATGACTAAACGGCAAGGAGGCGGGTTTCCGCCTCTTTTTTTGCGCGCCGGGACCCTTCCCAAACCGCAGAAAAAGGCGAGAGAAAAATTTTGAAAAAATGCAAAAAAGTGCTTGCATTCTGAAAAAGGGTGTTGTATTATAAATGTGACAAAGTTGTAACAACTTTGTACCCGATCTTGGTTAAAACTTTTTTCTTTTCTTATATATGCAAATTTTACAAAGGGCATCCGTGCAAACGGGTGCCTTTTGTAATGTCGTTTAATCCGCCTGATACGCCTTGCGCATGCTGCGCAGGGCGTTTTTTTCGAGGCGCGAGACCTGCGCCTGGCTGATGCCGATCTCGCGGGAGACCTCCATCTGCGTCTTGCCGGCGAAGTAGCGCAGGTAGATGATGCTGCGCTCGCGCGGGTTGAGCTTGGAAACGGCGTCCGAGAGCGCGATGGAGGAGAGCCAGCGCTCGTCGGAGAACTTGTCGTCGGACAGGCTGTCCAGCACATAGAGCGTGTCCTCTCCGTCCTGATAGATGGGCTGTGAGAGCGAAACCGGGTCGGCGATGGCGTCGAGCGCATAGACGACCTCCTCAGGGCGCATGCCCATTTCGCGGGCGATCTCGTCGATCGTGGGCTCCTGCATGTTCTTTTCGATCAGGGCGTTTTTGACCTGATAGGCGCGGTAGGCCGTGTCGCGCAGCGAGCGGCTGACGCGCAGCAGGTTGTTGTCCCGGAGGTAGCGGCGGATCTCGCCGATGATCATCGGGACGGCATAGGTGGAAAAGCGGACATTCATCTCGATCTTGAAATGGTCGACCGCCTTCATGAGGCCGATGCAGCCGATCTGGAACAGATCGTCCATATTCTCCCCGCGCATGGAAAACCGCTGCACGATGCTCAGCACGAGCCGCAGGTTGCCGCGGATGAATTCCTCGCGCGCCGCCTTGTCACCCGCATAGATTTTTTGAAAATACCCGGCGAGCTCCTGCTCGGGGATGACGGGAAGGCGGGAAGTGTCGACGCCGCAGATTTCCACTCTTGAAGCCATGTGCATTCTCCTCCAAAGAATTTTCTGCGCATAGCATGGCCTTCCGCGGGGCAAAGTATACCCGGCCGCCGGGGGGAAGATTGGCGATTCAGATCAATTTTTGGATGTCCGTGCGGATGCGGCGGATGATTCGCTTTTCCAGGCGCGAGATGTAGCTCTGCGAGATGCCAAGCCGGTCGGCCACCTGCTTTTGCGTGTGCTCGCCATACGGGCGCAGCCCAAAGCGCATGCGGATGATCTGCTGCTCACGCGGGGGAAGCGTGTCGATCGCTTCCTCGATGAGGCGGCGCTCGACGCCGCCCTCGATTTCCTGATACACGGCGTCCGGCTCGCTGCCGAGGATGTCCGAGAGGAGCAGCTCGTTGCCGTCCCAGTCGGTGTTGAGCGGTTCGTCGAGCGAGACCTCGTTTCGGGTCCGCGTGGTGCGGCGCAGGAACATGAGGATCTCGTTTTCGATGCAGCGGCTGGCATAGGTGGCGAGCTTGATGTTCTTGGCGGCGTTAAAGGTGTTGACCGCCTTGATGAGCCCGATGCTGCCGATGGAGATGAGGTCCTCTAAATTGATGCCGGTGTTGTCGAACTTGCGGGCGATATAGACGACGAGGCGGATATTGCGCTCGATGAGCGCCTGCCGCACCTCGGTCTGCCCCGCGGCCAGGCGGCGGATGAGCTCTGCCTCCTCCGGCTTGCTGAGCGGCGGGGGCAGCGCCTCACTGCCGTGGATATAGTACAGAAAGCGGCGGCGGAGGAACAGGCGGGCGAACAGGGAAGCGAGCTTGGAAAACAGGTGGGTATAGGGGCGATTCATAGGCTTTCTCCTTGGATGGGGTGTGAGATTTTTTGAGCGGCGAAGGAAACGGGGTGCAGGCGCAAGTTTTGCCCGAGCAGCGCCTCGCCCGGCGAAGCGGGGGAGAGGTCGCCCAGCGCAAGGTACGCCTTGACGCGGTATACGCGCGCCCCGTCCCGGAGGGTCAGGTCCGTGGGCGCAAAGGCGGGGAGCACGCCCTCTCCCGCGGCGGTGGCGCAGGGAAAGGCGCATACGGGCAGGGGAGCGCAGGCGGGGTCGAGCAGCGCCGCGGCCTCCTCCGACCGCAGGTGGGATAGGATAGCCTCCCGCCGGACGACGATGACGCTCCCGCCGCCGGCGTCGCAGAGGCCGTTGCCGGTGTCGAGAAAGGCGCGCAGGCAAAACCGCCGCCCATAGAGCGAAAAGCACAGGGCATAGGCGCGCTGCGGCCGCGGGTAGGCCTGCCGGAGCAGCAGCTCGTAGAGGAGGCAGAACAGGCAGAGCCCCGCGAAAAACAGGCGGCGCGGAAGCGCACCGGCCGCGGGGTAGGCGCACCGCAGGCCGAACAGGACGCCGCCAAGCAGAAACCCGGCGAGCAGGAAGAAGCCCACGCGCCGCAGGTATAGCCGGAAGGGGCGCGCCCCGAGCGGCAGGCAGAGCAGCGCCGCGGCGGGCAGCTTGGCGGCAAGTCCGCAAAGCAGCGGAAGGAGCGCGGCCAGCACGCTGTAGACCCCGCCGATCGCCGCACCGGCAGTGACGCGCAGGGGGCGCACACGCTGCTCCGACAGGCGGCTGCAGCAGCACAGCAGAAAAAAATCCAACAGAAAATTGTCTAAAAACAGGAGTTCCACATATACGCGTTTCATGGCGGCGTCCTCACAGGATGAAGTAAGTCCTATCCTAACCTATGGCGGCTTCGGAAAATGTAGAACCCGGCCGCCCGTCCCCGGCGAATTGCATAGAAAAGCATTGAGAAATGGAAAAAACCGGGGTATACTATAAACTGGATAAATTCTTTGAAAATGGCAGAACAGAAACAGAGGTACGCAATATGACGCTGAGAAAGACAAAGATCGTCGCGACGCTTGGGCCGGCGAGCGACACACAGGAAAAGATCATGCAGCTCATTCAGGCGGGCATGGATGTGGCGCGTATGAATTTTTCGCACGGCACGCACGAGGAGCAGCTCGGCAAGTTCCGGGCGCTGCAAAAGGCGCGGGAGACGCTGGGGCGGCATGTCGCCATATTGCTGGATACCAAGGGGCCGGAGATCCGCCTCGGCCTGTTTGCGGGCGGCAAGGCGGAACTTCGCCGGGGCGGCCTGTTTACCCTGACGGGGGAGGACATTCTGGGCGACGAAAAGCGGGCGAAGATCACCTATTCGGACCTATACCGGGATATCCGGCCGGGGCAGCGCATCCTGCTCGACGACGGCAACATCGAGCTCCAGGTGGAAAAGGTCGAGGGCGGGGACATCTGCACGCGCGTGGTGACCGGCGGGGTTGTTTCCGACCGAAAGGGCGTCAACACGCCGGGCGTGCACTTAAATCGCGAATACTTGAGCCAAGCCGACCGCGAGGACATCCTGTTCGGACTGGAACACGGGATGGACATGATCGCCGCGTCCTTTACGGAAAGCGCGGACAATGTCCGGGAAATGCGTGCCTTTTTGCGCGAAAACGGCGGGGCAGACATCCCGATCATCGCCAAGATCGAGAGCGAGCGCGGCCTCGCCAATGCGGAGGAGATCCTGCACGAGAGCGATGGGATTATGGTCGCGCGCGGCGACATGGGTGTCGAGGTCCCGCTCTGCGAGGTGCCGGTCATGCAGAAGAGGCTCATTGCCATGGCTAACCGGGCAGGCAAGACCGTCATCACGGCGACGCAGATGCTGGAAAGCATGATGAACAACCCGCGCCCGACGCGGGCGGAGAGCACGGATGTGGCCAACGCGATCTATGACGGCACGAGCGCCGTCATGCTCTCGGGCGAGACGGCCTCGGGCAAATACCCGGTCGAGGCGGTCAAGATCATGGCATGCATCGCCAAGCGGACAGAGGAGGACATCAACTATGCCAAGCGGTTTTTTGAGTCGGTAAAGCAGACGCACAGCGTGACCGACGCGATCACGCATGCGGCCTGTACGATGTCCTATGACCTCAAGGCGGCGGCCATCCTTGCCATGACCAAGTCCGGAAAGACGGCGGAGCTGGCCTCCAAATTCCGCCCGGAGGTGCCGATCATCGGTTGCGCGACGGATGGGCAGGTGCTCCGGCGGCTCAACCTCTGCTGGGGGGTGGAGCCGATGGGGCTCCCCGAATGTGAATCGGCCGACGAGATGTTTTCGATGGCCATCGCGCAGGCCAAGGCCAAGGGGCTCGTGCGGGCGGGCGACCAGATCATCATCACGGCGGGCGTGCCGCTCGGCATCCCGGGGCTTACGAACATGCTCAAGGTGGCGGTGGTCGAATAAGCGGCACATCCCGCCGCCGCGCCGCATAGGATAGAAGCAAGAACTGCTGTGCGGAGGCCGGGGAATGACGCGGTATTGCAAACTGAAACAGAAAGAGGTCGTCAACATCGCCGACGGACGGTCGCTCGGGTGCATCGCCGACCTGCTCATCGAGGAATCGAGCGGGCAGATCCAGGCAATCGTGCTGCTTGAAAGCTGCGGCTTTTTGGGAATGTGGAAGCCCAAGGAGCTTATCATCCCCTGGCGCAATATCTGTAAAATCGGCGACGATGTCATTCTGGTGGAAACGGATCTGGGGCTGTGCCGGGCATAGGCCGGATCGGGAAATCGAGGAAAGACGATGAAATGCATTTATTGCGGGCATCCGGAGAGCAAGGTGATCGATTCGCGCCCCCTAAACGAGGGCGACACGATCCGGCGGCGGCGCGAATGCCTGAAGTGCGCGCGGCGCTTCACAACCTATGAAAAGGCGGAGCAGCTGCCCGTCATGGTGGTCAAAAAGGACGGCAGCCGGGAGGCCTTTGATGTGGAAAAGATCCAGCGGGGCATCCGCAAGGCCTGCGAAAAGCGGAATGTTTCGGCGGAGACTATCGAGAGCATGGCGCTGGAGGTAGAGGGCCAGGTGCAGCAGATGGGCGAACAAGAGGTTTCGGCGCGCCTGATCGGCGACCTGGTCATGGACGCCCTGAAAAAGGTGGACGAGGTGGCCTATGTCCGGTTCGCCTCGGTATACCGGGAATTTAAGGATGTAGACACATTCCTGGCGGAGATCGCAAAATTGGTTTCGGAAAAATGAAGTATACGGAATTTTTGGAACGGGCGCACCATGGGTTTGTGCGCCGGGAATCGAAGGGCGTCGTGTATTTTGCGGCGCCGGCGCTGGAGGAGCTCGGCTTTTTGACGCACGGCTTTACCTCGCGGGTGGGCGGGGTCAGCCTGCCGCCGTATGACACGCTCAATTTGAGCTTTACGCGCACGCCGGACGCGGAGGCCGTGCGGGAAAACTTTCGCCGGGCGGCCGCGGCGCTGGACATCGCGTTTGAAAAGCTGGTCGTGTGTCACTATTGCCACGGCAGCAACATCGAGGTCGCGCGCACAGAGCACCACGGCATGGGCATCACGCGGGAAAATACGCTGCCGTTTTGCGACGGCCTCATGGTGGTGGATGCGGACACGGCGGCGGTGACGCTGCACGGCGACTGCGGGTCGATCTTCTTTGCCGACCGGCAGGGGCGCGCGGCGGGGGTCTGCCACTCCGGATGGCGCGGCACGCTGCAAAACACGGTGGCGGCGAGCATCCGGGCGATGCGGAGTGCGGGCGTCGCGCCGGAGGACATGCTCTTCGCCATCGGCCCCTGCATCAGCTGGCCGCATTATGAGGTGCAGGAGGATGTCGCGGGCAAGTTCCGCCCGGATTACCCGGAGGCGGTGAAGGAGCGGGACGGGAAGGTGTATCTGGACATGGAGGGCGTGTTTGCGGTGCAGCTCTACCGGGCGGGCATCCCGCCGGAAAATGTCACCTTTTCGCACCTATGCACATATTCTGACAGCAGGATGTTTTATTCGCATCGACGGGATGGACAAAACGCGGGCGCGATGGGGTCGTTTATCTGCCTAAGGCGGTGAGGGACGCGCCTGCCCGCCCCGGGATGCCTGGGAGGGGATACGATGATTTATTTGGATAACGCGGCGACGACGCGGATGCGGCCGGAGGTTTTGGCGGCGATGCTGCCGTATTTGCAGGATGCTTTTGGCAACGCCTCGGCCGGCTATGCATTGGCCAGGCAGGCACACGGCGCGCTGGACGCGGCGCGGGAGCAGATGCGCAGCGCGCTGCACGCCGAAAAGGCGCGGGAGGTCTATTTTACCTCCGGTGGAACAGAGAGTGACAATTGGGCGATCAAGGGCGCGGCCCTCGCTAATCGGCAAAAGGGGCGGCATATCGTGACGACGGCGGTCGAGCACCACGCCGTGCTGGAGACCTGCGAGGCGCTGGGGCGGGAGGGCTTTGCCGTCACCTACCTGCGGCCGGACGGGGAGGGGCGCGTTTCCCCGGAAATGGTGCGGCGGGCAGTGAGGCCGGACACGGTCCTGGTGAGCGTCATGTGGGCGAACAACGAGGTCGGGACGGTGAACCCAGTGGCCGAGATCGGTGCGTTCGCGCGGGAGAGGGGCATCCTCTTTCATGTGGACGCGGTGCAGGCGGTGGGACATTTGCCGATCGATGTGGTGCAGGCGAAGGTAGATCTGCTCTCGCTGTCGGCGCACAAATTCCACGGCCCGAAGGGAGTCGGCGCGCTGTATATCCGCGAAGGTGTGCGGGTGGCCGACCTGATGGACGGCGGCGCGCAAGAGCGCGGACGCCGCGCGGGAACGGAAAATGTCGCGGGCATCGTGGGCATGGGTGAGGCGATGCGCCTCGCAGAAGAGGAGCTTTCCGCGGAGGCGGTGCGGCAGTCGGCGATCCGCGACCACATGATCCGCCGGGCGCTTTTGGAGGTTCCGGGCGCGGTGCTGAATGGGAGCCGGGAACACCGCCTGCCCGGCAATGTCAACCTGTCCGTCCCGGGCGTGCGGTCGGAGGTCACGTTGTTCAAGATGGACATGGCGGGGATCGCCTGCTCGGGCGGTTCGGCCTGCACGGCGGGGGCCATCGGGGCCTCGCATGTGCTGCTCGCGATGGGACTTCCGGACGCGCGCGTGCAGTCGGCGATCCGTTTCAGCTTTTCGCGCGACACGACGCGGGAGGAGGCCGACGCGGCGGTCGAGGAACTAAAGCGCATCGCGGCGGCGAAAAGATAGCATAAAGCGGAAGAAATTGCGCAAAGTATAAGCAAAACTCACAAGGGAGGATTTGCTGTTATGAAATGTGCAGCCGCTTTTCTGGGCGGGATGCTGGGCGCCGCGGCGGGGATCGCCGCCATGCCCTATGTCAAACCGTTCATGCGCAAGAGGATTAAGATGCTGAAAAAGAGCATGCATGGCGTTGCCTGCAAATTCAGCTGAAACGGAGCTGCCCCGGGCAGCTCTGTTTTTGTTCAAAAAAGCGGCGGCGGGCGGGGGAAGCGGTTGAAATCCGCCGCGAAACCGTGTATAATATGCGATATACAAAGGAAAAGTGTTGTTCTGGGAAAGGAGCAAAGGATGAAGGAGATGCAGGGACAGACGACCCGCTTCACCCGGACGCGGGATCTGGAAAATCCGGTGCGGGGGATATTGCGGTTGGTCTGCGAGGCGATGCAGGAAAAGGGCTATGACCCGGTGAATCAGATCATGGGGTATCTGGCGAGCGGGGACCCGATCTATATCACGAGCCACAACGGCGCCAGAAATTTGCTCACGCGCCTGGATAAGGACGAGATCTTGGAAGAGATCACGGCGTTCTACATCGAAAGCCTGACCGGGGAAGAGGAATGAGCGTGGCGGCAAAGCGTTGGATGGGCCTGGACATGGGCGACAAGCGGATCGGCGTGGCCGTGACGGATCTGTTGATGCTGACGGCGCAGGGCGTGGAGTCCTACACCCGCACCGAGAGCGAAAAAAAGGACATCGCACACCTGTGCGAGCTGTGCCGGCAATACGATGTGGAAAGAATCGTGTGCGGGCTCCCCAAAAACATGAACGGGACGCTGGGGCCGATGGCGGAAAAGGTGCAGGCCTTTGCGGAAAAGCTCCAAAAGGCGTCGGGGCTGGAGGTCGTCTTTGAGGACGAGCGGCTGACGACGGTGTATGCGGAACGGCTGCTTTTGCAGGCGGATATGAGCCGGCAGAAGCGCAGAAAAGTGATCGACAAAATGGCGGCGGTGGCGATCTTGCAAAGCTATATGGATCGGCATGCCGGCCTAAGAATATGAGGTATTACGATGAACGAAGAAAAGAATTTTCCGGAACAGGAAACGGAAGAGGACGGCCTGATCGTCCTGCTGGACGAAAACGATAACGAGCTGAATTTCCAGATGATCCTGCCCTTTGAAAACAACGGCAAGGCGTATGTGGCGATGGAGCCGGTCGGCGAAGTCCCGGGCTTTGAGCCGGATGAAGTGCTCATCATGGAAGTGATCGAGGACGAGGAAGGCGAGGCGACCTTGCAGCCGCTCGAGACCGAGGAAGAGCTGGAAGCGGCTTGGGAGGTCTTTGAGGAGCTGTATAACGCGGAATGTGACGGCGACTGCGAGGACTGCGACGCCGAGGATTGCGAGGATCGCGAATAAGGAATCAGGCTTTTGCAGAAGGCGCGCGAAAAATGCGCGAAACCTCTTGCAAAAGCCTTTTTTTTCGGATATACTTAAATAGATAACGCACTTTTGCTGTGCCCCGCCTCGTGCCCGAACCGGGTGGGCAGGGAAAAAGGCAGAAGGTGGCAAACGATTGAAGGAGGACATAATTATGTCAGTAATTTCCATGAAGCAGCTGCTCGAAGCAGGCGTACACTTTGGCCATCAGACCAGACGCTGGAACCCGAAGATGAAACAGTACATCTTCACCGAGAGAAACGGGATCTACATCATCGACCTGCAGAAGACGGTGAAGAAGGTCAACGAGGCGTATTTCTTCATGCGCGATGTCGCGATGGAGGGCAAGCCGATCCTGTTCGTCGGCACCAAGAAGCAGGCGCAGGAATCCGTCGAGGCGGAAGCGAAGCGCTGCGGCCAGCACTATGTGTCCAACCGTTGGCTGGGCGGCATGCTGACCAACTTCAAGACCATCCGCACGCGGATCGAGAAGCTGGAAAACATTGAAAAGATGGAAGAAACGGGCGACATCAACCTGCTCCCGAAGAAGGAGATCATCAAGTTGATGCACGAGAAGGAAAAGCTCGAAAAGAACCTCGGCGGTATCCGCAACCTGAACGAGATGCCGGGCGCGCTGTTCATCGTCGACCCGAGAAAAGAGAGAATCGCCGTTTCCGAAGCGCATAAGATGGGCATCCCGGTGGTGGCGATCGTCGACACGAACTGCGATCCGGACGAGATCGATTATCCGATCCCCGGCAACGACGACGCGATCCGCGCGGTCAAACTGATCGTTTCCAAGATGGCGGACGCTGTGCTCGAAGGCAAGCAGGGCGAGCAGATGGACGAAGAGGAAGCGCCGGCGGAGGAAGTCGTTTCCGAAGAGCAGGCAGAGGCTGAGGCTGCGGAAGCCGTCGGCGAGGAAGTCGCTGCGGAGATGCAGGCGGCTGCGGCAGAGCAGGAATAAGCGAAGCGTTTAGGAGGAAACTTATGAGTATATCCGCAAAAGATGTAAAGGAATTACGTGAAAAGACCGGCTGCGGAATGATGGACTGCAAGAAGGCTCTGACCGAGGCGGGCGGCGACATCGAAAAGGCGGCGGAGATCCTGCGCGAAAAGGGTCTGGCTTCGGCAGTGAAGAAGGCCGGTCGTATCGCGGCAGAGGGCGTCGTTGCGGCCTATAAGGAAGGCAATGTCGCGGTTCTGTTGGAAGTCAACTGCGAGACCGACTTTGTCGCAAAGACCGAGCAGTTCAAGAGCCTGGTCAACGACATCGCAAAGATCATCGTCAAGGAAGCGCCGGCGGATGTCGAAGCGCTGATGGCGGCTCCCTGCGAAGCGGGCACGGTCGAGGACATGATGAAGAACGCGGTCGCGACGATCGGCGAGAACATGAAGATTCGCCGTTTCGCGAGAGTCGAGGGTTTCACGGACACCTATATTCACCTGGGCGGCAAGATCGGCGTCCTCGTGCAGACGGATGTAGAGCCGGATGCGGCGGCGATCCACGATGTGGCGATGCAGATCGCGGCGGCGCGCCCGACCTATATTTCCAAGGAAGATGTCGACGCGAACGAGATCGCGCATGAAAAGGAAATCCTGCGCGCGCAGGCGCTCAACGAAGGCAAGCCGGAAAAGATCGTCGACAAGATGGTCGAAGGCCGCATTCAGAAATATTATAAGGAAGTCTGCCTGTTGGAGCAGCCCTTTGTCAAGGACGACGATATGAGCGTCGCCAAGATGATCGGTGGCCGGTTCCAGGTGCTGCAGTTCGTCCGCTATGAGATGGGCGAGGGCCTGGAAAAGCGCAACGAGAACTTCGCAGAAGAGATTCAGAAGCAGATGAACGGCTGACGCCGGGCATTTGCCGGCAAAGATCGGCGAACAAACGAAAACAAAGCGTCGGGAAGTTTTCCCGGCGCTTTTTTCGTTCCCGTCAAAGGGGCGGAACGCAAAATCGATTTTTCGCTCCCAAAGGCGAAGGGAAGGATAAAGGCGTCAAAAACGCGCATTTTTTGGGGGCTTGCCCAAATGGGAGCGCTTTGTTATAATAAATGCGAAAACAATTCTTTGCAGGAATGCGCCCCATCGACGGATTGCGGGCTGGACAGGCAGTTTTGGGGCATGGCGAGAGCGTGCCCTTTCTTTTTGCAGGCGGATTGTTGCAGCGGGAGGATACAAAAATGGCATACAAACGGGTAGTGTTGAAGATCAGCGGCGAGGCGCTTTCGAACGGAAAGGAAAACATCGATTTTTCCATCGTGAAAAAGGTCGCGGCGCAGGTGGCGGAGCTGGTGCGCATGGGCATCGAGGTCTGCGTGATCATCGGCGGCGGAAACATCTGGCGCGGCCGGCAGGGCAAGGAGATGGACCGCGTCACGGCAGACCATATGGGTATGCTGGCGACGGTCATCAACTCGCTGGCATTCCAGGACACGCTGGAATCGATGGGCGTGCCCACGCGGCTGCAGACGGCGATCGAGATGCGGCAGATTGCGGAGCCCTTCATCCGCCGGAAGGCGATGCGGCACCTGGAAAAGGGCCGGGTCGTGATCTTTGCCTGCGGCACGGGCAACCCCTATTTTACGACGGACATGGCGGCGGCGCTGCGCGCGGCGGAGATGGAGGTCGATCTCATCCTGCTCGCGAAGAATGTGGACGGGATCTACGACAGCGACCCCAAGCAGAACCCGAACGCCAAGAAGTATGCGGAGATCTCCTACCTCGACTTCATTTCCGAGGGGCTGCAGGCGATGGACACGACGGCGGTCACGCTGTGCATGGAAAACCATATCCCGATCCTGGCCTTTGGGCTGAGCGAGGAAAACGGCATCATGCGCGCGGTCAAGGGCGAAGCGATCGGCACGCTCATCCACGACGGTGCGCTTGCGAAATAAAAAAGAATCCTTTACAATAGGAATAGAACACACAGCAGGAAAGAACCCTAGAATCGGAGGTATTTTACGATGGCACTCAACCACGAGGCAGTAACCAAAGCGGAAGAAAAGATGAAGAAATCCATCGTTTCGCTGGAAAACGAATTTACGACGATCCGTGCGGGCCGGGCGAACCCGCAGCTTTTGAATAAAGTGCTGGTCAATTACTATGGCACGCCGACCCCCCTGCCGCAGATCGGCAACATTTCGGTGCCGGAGCCGCGGCTGCTCACCATCTCCCTGTGGGACGCCAGCATCATGAAGGAAGTGGAAAAGGCGATCCTCGCGTCGGATCTGGGGCTCAATCCCTCGAACGACGGCAAGGTAATCCGCCTGCTCTTCCCGGAACCGACGGCAGAGCGCCGGCAGGAGCTGGTCAAACAGGCGCGCAAGACGGCGGAGGACGCCAAGGTCGCCGTGCGCAACATTCGCCGCGATGCAATCGAAGCGATCCGTAAGGATAAGAAGGCGAATTTGGTGACCGAGGACGATGTGGCGGCGCTGGAAAAGAAGTGTCAGGACATCACGAACGAATATACCAAAAAGATCGATGCGCTTTTGAAGGAAAAGGAAGGCGAGATTCTCGAGGTCTGAGATCGATGAACATGGATTGGCTGGGGCGGCCTGCGGATGCAGCCGCCCAGTATTTTTTAGGGCAGGGACGCAAGGTGGAAACGGTGCTGTATACCGGCCGGCGGGTGGAGCCGATGGCGCAGGACCTGCGCGTGGTGCGCTGCCGGGAGGTGGACGGGGGCGTGCAGCTCGTCGTCTGCAAGTTTCAGACCGAGCTTTCCCGTGAGGAGGAATCGTGAATCCGCAGAAATTGGAAGAATATGGGCTGCACGCCGGGGAACTCCCCCGTCATGTGGCGATGATTATGGACGGCAACGGGCGCTGGGCGAAGCGCCGTCACATGCCGCGCACCTATGGACACAAAAAGGGCGTGGAGCGCGTGCGGGAGATCGTCAAGGCAAGCTCCGCCTTTGGCGTCGAGGCGATCACGCTGTATGCCTTTTCGACGGAGAACTGGAAGCGCCCGAAGGAGGAGGTCAGCCTGCTCATGGCGCTGTTGGCGCAGTACCTGCAAAACGAGGTCGACGAGCTGGATAAAAACGGTGTGCGCTTCCGCATGATTGGCGACCGCAGCGGGCTGGACGAGACCTTGCAGCGGCTCATCCAAAACGCGGAGGCGCAGACGCAGGAGAACACGCAGCTCACGCTGTGCGTGGCCATCAATTATGGCGGGCAGAGCGAGCTGGAGCAGGCGGCCGTCTGCCTGGCGGAGGACACAGCGGCGGGGCGGTGCCTGCCCACGCGGGAAGAGTTTCAAAAGCGGCTGTATACCGCGGGCATGCCGCCGGTGGATTACCTGATCCGCACGAGCGGAGAGCTGCGCATCAGCAACTTCCTGTTGTATCAGGCGGCATATGCAGAACTGTATTTTACCGAGGTCTGCTGGCCGGATTTTGACACGGCGGAATATGCCAAGGCGCTTGCGGACTTTTCCGCGAGAAACCGGCGCTATGGAGGATTATAAGCATGGGAAAACGCATTATTTCGGGCGTCGTCATCGTGGCGATGCTCGTGGGCCTGCTCATCTTGCAGGGGATCTATTGGAAGATCGGCGTCGTGCTCATCGGGCTGTTTTGCCAATATGAGATGCTGCACACCGTCCGGCAGAGCGGGACCAAGACGATGGATGCACCGGTGTATGCGGCGGCGCTGGCGCTGTTCCCGGCCTACTATGTCTGGGGGGCGTCCGGCGTGCTGTATGTCTATGCCCTGGCGCTCATGGCGTTGTTCATGACACGCACGCTGTGCGACGCGTATGACTACAAAAGTGTGGCCTATAGCGCGCTGTCGCTCCTGTACCCACAATTGTTCATGGTTTTCTTCTATAAGATCGTGTGCGTCGCGGACGAGGCGCTCTCGCTGCGCATGATCGTGTTCAGCATCATGGCGGCCTCCTCGAGCGATACCTTTGCCTATTTCGTGGGCAAGGGGCTGGGCAAGCGCAAGCTCTGCCCGGCGATCAGCCCGAACAAGACGGTGGAAGGCGCGGTGGGCGGCCTGGTGGGCGGCACGGTCATGACCGGGCTTACGGCGCTCGTGTTTGGCGAGACGGCGCTTCCACTCTATGCCTATTTCCTACTGGGGGCGGTGCTGGCGGCGCTTTCGCAGTTCGGCGACCTGGCGTCCTCACTCACTAAGCGGTTTTTCGGTGTCAAGGACTTCGGCAAGCTGATTCCGGGGCACGGCGGCATGCTGGACCGGGTGTGCAGCATCATCTTTGTGCTGCCGGTGACTTTCCTGTTCTTTAAGTTGTTTTACGGCATTTGAGGCGGCGCATGGTACGAAAGAAAATTGTGATCCTCGGCTCGACCGGGTCGATCGGCAAAAATACGCTGGATGTCCTGCGGGGCATGCAGGAAACTTACGAGGTCTATGGCCTGGCCGCGCACCAAAGCGCCCAGGCGCTGCTGGCACAGGCGGCGGAATTCCGCCCGGCGCGCCTGGCGGTGACGGACGAGGCGGCGGCCGGGGAGCTGGCTGCGGGCGGCTTTGCGGGGGAGATCCTCGCCGGGCCGCAGGCGCTGTGCGACATCTGCGAAGGGGCGGACCTGGTCGTGCTAAGCGTCGTCGGCATGGCGGGGCTGCCGCCCTTTGTGCACTGCCTCCGGCGGGGGATCCCCGTGGCGCTTGCGACCAAGGAGGCCATGGTCTATGGCGGGCGGTTGGCGCGCGACCTGATGGATTCGACCGGGACGCCGGTGCTGCCGCTGGACAGTGAGATTTCCGCCATCTTCCAGTGCCTGCAGGGCAATAAGAAGGCACAGGCGGCGGAGATTTTGCTCACCGCCTCGGGCGGGCCGTTCCGCACCTGGCCGCTGGAGCGCGTGCAGCAGGCGACGCTTGCCGAGGCATTGAAGCACCCCAATTGGAGCATGGGCGCCAAGATCACGATCGACAGCGCCTCCATGGCGAATAAGGGGCTGGAGATCATGGAGACCCGTTGGATGTTCGACATCGCGCCCGAAAAGATCACGGTGGTCGTGCACCCGGAAAGCATCGTGCACTCCGCGGTGCGGTATCAGGACGGCAGTGTCATGGCGCAGATGGGGGCGACGGACATGCGCCTGCCCATCGCCTATGCGCTGCAATACCCGGAGCGCCTGCCCAATTGCGCGCGCGCGCTCGACCTGTTCGCGGTGGGGACGCTGCATTTTGAGCAGCCGGATTACGAAAAATTCCCCTGCCTGCGCCTGGCGCGGGAAGCAGTGGGGCAGGGCGCGGCCATGCAAATGGTCTTTAACGCCGCCAACGACGCGGCGGTCGCGCTCTTCCGGCGCGGCGCGATCGGGTTTTGGCAGATCGGCGAGGTCATCGCCCGGGCGATGGAGAGCTTCCGCGGCGCGGAGGCGACGAGCTTTGAGGAGATCTATGCGCGGGACGCGGAGATCCGCGCGTTCGCCGAGACGGTGGCGCAGCGCTTTGCCGCGCAGCCGTAAAATTTCTATGAAACCTGCGCCGGGGGGCGCCTAGGAAGGCGGTTTTTGGCGTATAATACGATCAAATGCGATAGATCGGAGGAAAGGGAGACCTTGGAAATCTTAAATACGATCCTGACGGTGCTGGCGGGGCTGCTCATGTTGACGGTGCTGGTTGTCATCCACGAGGGCGGGCATTTCGCGGTCGGCCGGGCCTGCGGGATCCGGATCAACGAATTTGCGGTGGGGTTCGGCCCCAAGCTGTTCAGCCGCAAAAAGGGAGAGATCGCCTATTCCGTGCGGGCGCTGCCGCTCGGCGGGTTTGTGCAGTTCTATGGCGAGGAGGAGGAGGTCGATGCGGCCTATGAGCCGCGTGCGTTCAACAATCGCCCGATCTGGCAGCGGGCGCTCACGATCGCGGCCGGTCCGGCCATGAACATTCTGTTTGCGCTGCTCTTGACGGTGGGCGTGCTCGTGGGGTATGGCGACTATGTGCCCGAGATCGTGGCGGTCGAAGCGGGATCTCCCGCGGCGGCGGCTGGGTTGCAGGAAGGCGACCGCATTGTCCGCATCAACGGGAAGCGCATCGATTTCAGCATGGAATTTGACACGGCCTCCATCGCGAATCAGCAGGAAGTGACGCTGGGCGTCGAGCGGGCGGACGGCGAACACAGCTTTGTCATCCAGACGGCGCCGGACGCCGAGACGGGTAAGTCTCGCATCGGCATCCAATACACGGCCTCTGCCCGCCGGCGGTTCGACTTTTTCGAGGCCATCGGCCTGAGCTTCAAGTGGCTCTGGCTCATCGTGCGGGAGATGTTTGCCGCGCTCGGCGGTGCGATCTTCGGCGGCCGGGGCCTGAGCGACCTTTCCGGCCCGGTGGGGACGATCGCCATCGTGGGGGAGTCGGTGCGGTATGGCTTCGAGACCATCCTGCGCATGGCGGCGCTTTTGTCCATCAACTTGGGGATCATGAACATCCTGCCTTTCCCGGCGCTGGACGGCGGGCGGCTGCTCTTTTTGGGCATTGAAAAGCTGCGCGGCAAGCCCGCCTCCCGGAAGGTGGAGGGCTATGTCAACTTTGCGGGGCTGGCTATGCTGTTTTTGCTCATGATCGTGCTCACTTATCAGGACATTGTGCGGCTGTTTGCCTAAATAGGCCGCGTGGGAAAGAATTATGCGAAAGAAGACGAGGGAAATTCGGATCGGCCGGACGGCCATCGGCGGCGAAGAGCCGGTGCGCATCCAATCCATGACGAATACGGACACCGCCGACATAGAGGCGACCGCGGCGCAGATTGCGGCGCTGGAGGCGGCTGGGTGCGAGATCGTGCGCGTCGCGGCCTATGACCAGAAGAGCGCTGCCTGTATCGCGAAATTGAAGGAAAAGGCGAACATCCCGATCGTGGCGGATGTGCACTTCGATTACCGCATCGCGATCGCGGCGATCGAGGCCGGGGCGGACAAGGTGCGCATCAACCCGGGCAACATCGGCAGCGAACAAAACATCCAAAAGGTCGCGGACGCGGCCAAGATGCACGGCGTCCCCATCCGCGTGGGGGCGAACACCGGCTCGTTGGACAAGAAGTATTGGGGGGCGGACAAGAGCGCGGCGCTCGTCGAGAGCGCGCTGGACAATGTCCGCTGCCTGGAAAAGGCGGGCTTTTCCGACATCGTGATTGCGCTCAAGGCGTCAGATGTCGCCGCGAGCGTGGCGGCCTACCGGCAGATGAGCGAGCTGGTGGATTACCCGCTGCACCTCGGGATCACCGAGGCGGGCGCGTATGAAAGCTCGATCGTCAAGTCGGCGATGGGCATCGGCGCGCTGCTGCTGGACGGCATCGGGGACACCCTGCGCGTGTCCATCACGGGCGACCCGGTGCAGGAGGTGCGCGCGGCCAAGGAGATCCTGCAATGCGCGGGGCGGCGGACCTTCTCACCGGAGATCGTCGCCTGCCCGACCTGTGCGCGCACGCGCATCCAATTGGAACCGCTGTATTATCAGGTCAAGGCGATGACGCAGGACATTCCGAAGTACCTGAAGATCGCCGTCATGGGCTGCCCGGTGAACGGCCCGGGTGAGGCGCGGGACGCGGACATCGGCATCGCCGGCGGCGAGGGCGTAGGCATCATCTTCAAGAAGGGAAAGCCCGT
The DNA here is from genome assembly GCA_934555865.1 of uncultured Christensenellaceae bacterium. GTDB lineage: Bacteria > Bacillota > Clostridia > Christensenellales > Christensenellaceae > QANA01. The sequence goes on from CAKTFI010000009.1 coordinate 19,892, forward strand.
GCGCAAGGTGCCGGAGGCGGAACTGCTCCGCGCCTTTGAGGAGGAACTGCAGGAGTTGCTGCGCGCCGAATGACGGCGCTTACGGAGGGAGAGAAACGGTGGATCAGATCCGGGAATACCGCGAAAACGGGCGGCCCGCACTGGGGTTCAGCGCGGTGCAGCTGCGCGGGGAACTGTGCCGGCAGCTTACGGCGGGAGGCGGCGAGCTGCCCATTACCTTGGAAAAAATGGCATATAGCCGAAGCCGCGGCCGCTATATGCTTTTTTTGCGTGCGGAACAATTGCTCAGCGTGGAGGCGCAGGCGCGGCTGAAAAAGCGCCTGCTCGCTAAGATCCCGGAGCTTCGCATCTTTGAGATCGTCATCCGGCAGCCGGCGGAGGCGTTACTTTCCGACCCGGCGGCGATGCAGTCGCTGGTGCAGGGCTACCTCGTCGCGGCGGAGCCCTCCATGCTGCCCTTTGTGCGCGCATCCCGCGTGGACTGGGACGGCCGGGCGCTGCACATCTATTTTGCGCGGGAGATCGCGCCCGGCTATGCCGAGCGCCTGGGGCTGGCGCGCCGGCTCGAAGGCTTTTTGGCGGATACCTATGGCATTGAGGCGCATGTCGCCAAGTTCGGCGTGGACGGCGGCATTTCAGAACAGGAAATGCCCGAGATGCAGCCCGTGTTTGAGAGTGGGATGCAGCCGGCGCCCGCGTTTGCCCCGGAAAAAACGACCTCTGCATTCGCGGCGAGCCCGGCGAAGCGCGCGGCGGCCTCGATGCCGCCTGCGGCGCAGGTCGTGCAGCAGCCGCGCCCCGCGCCCCCAAAGCCCAAGCCGGAGCCCAAACGGGCCTATCGGAAAAGCCAGCTGGACGGGGAAGTGAGCAAGATCGTCGACCTTGTGCCGGACGAGACGGCGCTCGTCGAGGGCGAGGTGATCTCGACCGAGGAAAAGGTCACGAAGGACGGCAAGAACACCATCTTTACCATGGCGGTGACGGACTATACCTCGACCGTGCGCTGCCGCCGGTTCTACCGCAAGGCGGGCGAGGACTTCGAAGCGCCCGCACACAAGGGCGACTATATCCGCGTGCAGGGGCTGTATTCCTACAACAGCTATATGCGCGAGTATATGCTGGAGTTCAAGGGTGTGCAGCAGCTCCCCAAGCCGCCGGAAAAGCAGGACAATGCGCCCAAGAAGCGGGTGGAGCTGCACCTGCACACCAACATGAGTGCGCAGGACGGCATGGCCAGCGCGGAGGATTACATCGCGCAGGCGGCCAAGTGGGGGCACAAGGCGATCGCCATCACCGACCACGGCGTGGTGCAGGCCTTCCCGTTCGCGGCGAACGCGGGCAAGGAGGAGGGCGTCAAGGTCATCTTCGGCGTGGAGGCCTATGTCGTCGACGCGGCCAAAAAGGTCTACGAAGGGGCAGACCACGCCTTTTTGGACGAATTTGTCGTGTTCGATATCGAGACGACCGGCCTCTCGCTCGAGACCTGCGAGATCATCGAGATCGGCGCGGTGCGCGTGCGGGACGGCAAGGTGGTGGACCGCTTCGGGGAATTCGCCAAGCCCAGGGCGCCCATCCCCTATGAGATTACAGACCTCACCGGCATCACCAACGACATGGTGGCGGACGCGGCGACGGCGGAGGAGGTCGTCCGCGACTTTTTGGCGTTTGCGGGTGATACCTGCCTGGTTGCGCACAACGCAAAGTTCGACACGGGCTTTGTATTCAAAAAGGCGCGCGAGCTGGGCATCGAGGTGCAAAACGATGTGCTGGACACCCTGATGATCGCGCGCGTGCACCTGCCGGACATGCGTTCCCGCAGCCTGGATAAGCTGGCGGCGCGCTATAAGATCCCCCTGAAGCACCACCGCGCGGTCAACGACGCCGAGGCGACGGCGCAGGTGCTGTACGCGATGCTGCATGAGATCGCGGAGGCGCGCGGCTTTGTCCGCCTGTCCGAGCTCAATTACTTGGCGGACACGGCGGTCATGGTCAAGAGCGCGCAGCGCGCCAACCATTTCATCATCCTGTGCAAAAACAAGCAGGGGCTCATCAACCTGTATAAGCTCATTTCGGTGAGCCACCTCAAATACTTCAAGGGCAAGCCGCGCCTCCCCAAGAGCGAGCTGGTGCGCTACCGCGAGGGGCTAATCTTCGGGTCGGCCTGCGAGCAGGGCGAGCTGTATCAGGCCGTGCTGCGCGGAGAGAGCGAGAGCCGTCTGGAGGAGCTCGCCTCCTTCTATGACTATCTGGAGATCCAGCCGAACGGCAACAACGCCTTCATGATCCGCAACGGGACGGTCGCGGACGAGGAGGCGCTTTCGGACATCAACCGGCGCATCTACGCGCTCGGCAAAAAGCTCGGCAAGCCGGTCGTGGCGACGGGCGATGTGCATTTCCTAAAGGAGCGGGACGAATACTACCGCCGCATCCTGATGGAGACCTCCGGCTTTAAGGACGCGGACAACCAGGCGCCCTTGTATTTCAAGACGACGGACGAGATGCTCCGCGACTTTGCCTACCTCGGGCCGGAGGCGGCCATGGAGGTCGTGGTGGACGCGCCGAACGCCATCGCGGACGAGATCGAGCCAATCGACCTCTTCCCGGGCGAGACGGCCATGCCGTTTGTCGAAAATGACGATGTGGAGATCCGCGAGGCGGCCATGGAAAAGATGCACCGGCTTTATGGCGATCCGCTGCCGGAAAACATCGAAAAGCGATTGATGAAGGAAATGAACTCCATCATCAACAACGGGTTCGCCGTGCTGTACTGGGCGGCGATGAAGCTGGTCACCAAGTCGATGAGCGACGGATACCTGGTCGGGTCGCGCGGGTCGGTCGGTTCCTCGCTCGCGGCGTTCGCCATGGGCATCACCGAGGTCAACCCGCTGGCGCCGCACTACCGGTGCCCCAAGTGCCGGCATTCCGATTTCGCGATCGACAAGAAATACGCCTGTGGGCCGGATATGCCGCCTGCGGTCTGCCCGCTGTGCGGGACGCCCTATGTGGCGGACGGCTATGACATCCCGTTCGAGGTCTTTTTGGGGCTGAACGCCGAAAAGGTGCCGGACATCGACCTCAACTTCTCGGGCGAATACCGCGCACGCGCCAACAAATATGTCGAGGAGCTGTTCGGCGAGGAATATGTCTTCCGCGCGGGGACGATCAGCGCCATCCAGGAAAACATCGCCAAGGGCCTGGTGCGCAAGTATATGGAGATGCACGAGCGCACACCCTCCGAGGCGGAGATCGAGCGCTTGGCGCAGGGCATCAGCGGCGTCAAAAAGACGACGGGGCAGCACCCGGGCGGGTTAGTCATCGTGCCGCGCGACCGGGAAATCTATGAATTCACGCCCATCCAGAAGCCGGCGGACAAGGAGGCGGTGGACACCGTCACGACGCACTTCGACTTTAACTCCATGCACGACATTTTGATCAAGCTGGACATTCTCGGCCACGATAACCCGACCATCATCCGCATTTTGCAGGACATGACGGGGCTGGACCCGCTGTCCATCGATGTGGCGGACGAAAAGGTGCTCTCGCTGTTCACCTCGACGGAGGCGCTCGGCGTCACGCCCGAGGATCTGGCGGGGGTGGAGCTGGGCGTGCTGGGGCTGCCGGAATTCGGCACGCATACGACTATGCGCGTGTTGAAGCAGACTAAGCCGCGCACGGTGGCGGAGCTCATCCGCATTTCCGGCCTGACGCACGGCACGGATGTCTGGGGCGGCAACGCCGAGGACCTCATTTTGTCCGGGACGACGACGCTGTCCGGCGCGATCTGTACGCGCGACGACATCATGCTGACGCTCGTGGACTATGGCGTAGATCATCAGCAGGCATTCTTCATCATGGAAAGCGTCCGCAAGGGCAAGTGGGCCAAGGGCAAGGAGAAGAAGCAGGCCGAGCAGGAACAGGCCATGCGCGACGCCCATGTGCCCGAGTGGTTCATCGAATCCTGCCGCAAGATCCAGTACATGTTTCCCAAGGCGCACGCCGTGGCCTATGTCCTGATGGCGCTGCGCATCGCGTATTTTAAGGTCTATTACCCGCGGGAATTCTATGCGGCGACCTTTACGATCAAGGCGGCGCAGTTCGACGCGCAGACCATCCTGAAGGGCATCCCCGCAATCGAGGCGGAGATGAGCCGCATCCGCGCGATGGGCATGAAGGCGACCAAGACGGAAAAGGACACCGCCGTCGTGCTGGAGATCGCTCTGGAGATGCTGCGGCGCGGCATCCGGATCCTCCCGCCCGACCTGTACAAGAGCCGGGCAAAGCATTTCACGGTCGAGGGGGAGTGCGTGCGCATGCCCTTTGTCGCGATGCCGAGCCTGGGCGAAAAGGCGGCGGAACTATTAGAGGAAAAGCGCGCGCAGATGGAATTTTGCTCGATCGAGCAGATCCGCAAGGAGTGCAAGATTTCGCAGACGGTGCTGGACGCGATGCGCGAACTCGGCTGCCTCGGCGACCTGCCCGAAAAGGCGCAGCTCACCTTTTTTGACGCGCTCAAAATCTGAGGCGGCGCGGCCGGTTTATTGACTATTCGCGGCCCAGGCCGTATAATGAAAAAGTCGATTTATTTGAAAAACCGGATAAATCATCGGTGAGAGCCGACGCAGAACAAACCGGAGGAATTTGTATGAAACTACGCAGTATGATCGTCTTTTTGCTGATTGCAGCGGTCATTTTGGTGGGCGCATGGGGCGTCTTTTGCGGCCTGCCCATGGGGGTGGAGACCTTCGCGCCCATGCAGGTGATGCAGCGGGGCGCTGACCTGGAGGGAGAGGCGGCCATCTTTTTGGACACTGTACCCGCGGAGGGACAAGAGGTCACGGCCGAACAGCTTACAACCATCCAGGGAATCCTGGAAAAGCGCCTTGCGGCCATGGGATATGCCTTTTCGGAGGTCGTGCAGTTAGGGGATGGCCAGTTCCAGGTGAATGTCCCCGTGAACGACTCGACGACCTTCCGCGACGCGCAGCAGCTTTCGGACGCGCTGGCCCAGACGGGGCGGCTGTATATCACGGATGCAGCAAACGACGACGCGGTGCTCTTGGACCGCGACTCGATTGCCGAGGTGGAGCTCCAAACCAACTCGCTTGGCAAGTATTCGATCTTCCTGCGCATGACCGAGGCGGGCAAGACGCTGCTGGAGCAGGTTACGGGCGAGGTCTCCTCGCGCGAACGCGAAGATGAAAAGTATCTACATGTTTTTTTGGACGGCACGGAGCTTGCAGAGCTGAGCCTCCGGGAGGCCGCAACGGACGGTATCTTTGGCTTCAGCTCCTCTTATACGGAATATGAGGCGACGCGCTTTCAGCACATCGTGAACGCGGGCATGCTGCCCGTTTCGATGGAGGCGAATGCGCAGGTTGCGGCGTCGGCACGGATGGGCGAGCACGCCTGGAGCGGCCTGCTGAAAGCGCTGGGCATCGGCGCGGCTGTGGCGACGGTGGTGTTGCTCGTCGTATATCGCGCGGCGGGGCTGGCGCATGCGCTCAGCATTGCGGCCTATCTGGCGCTGACGGCGATCGGCTTTGCACTCCTGGGCATCCCGGTGACGGCCGCAAACGCGGCGGCGTGGGTGCTCTCTCTGGCATTTCTGGTGAGCGCGCTGGTGTGGAACAGCACCTGTTTCCGGCGGCAGCACCTGGCGGGCAAGAACCTGCGGGCCGCTTTCCGCTCCGGCTATGCGGAGGCGTCGGGCAAATACACGAACGCGTTTGTGCTGCTCTTTTTGGGCTTTGTCGTGCTCATCGCGAGTGGCAGCGCGGCGATTGAGAACCTGGCGTACGGCTATGGCCTTTCGCTTTTGACGGCGTATCTGGCGGCGGTTGTGGACCGGATGCTCGCGGCGCTGCTCGTCCGTGCACAGGACGGCAAGGCGGGGTGGTACTTCCCGCTTGGAAAGGCAAACGAAGGAGGCAACGCATGATGCAGGGCAAGACTTGGAAGATCGGTGGCGTGGTGCTGCTGGGGCTGCTCCTGGCGGCGATCCTGCTCGGGGCCGGTTTGGGCACGGACTATACGGATGGGTATCTCGTGCGCATCAGCAGCGCAGAGGCCTTTGACTTTGCAGGCGTGAGCGATGACCTGCGCCGGGAATTTGGCGGCAAGCTGGGTGATTTGCGCATCCAGCACGGGACGGAAAACTATAACGATCAGATCCTGATCCGTGCGCGCCAGGCGACGGAGGAGGATGCGGCCCGCATGCTGGAGATCGCAAGACAGGATCAGCCGGACGCCTATCTACGCGACTTTTCGGAAGTGAAGAACGCACGCGGGATGAGAAAGTTCTGGAAGGACACGCTGATCCTCTGCCTGCTGTGCGCGGTGAGCGCGGCGTTCTTGGGATACCGGCAGGGGCTGGCCGGCGCGTTGGCGGGCCTGTCGGCGGCCGCAGTGGCGATGGTCTTTGCGGGCAGTCTCCTAAGCCTCGCGGGTGTGGCGCTGAATGAAGAGCTGTACCTGGCCATGGGCACGGTCGGCATCAGCGCGGCTATGGTGCTGAGCTTCGCGCTGTGCGACGGCGTGGGCGGCAAGGCGGCTCTGGCCTCCGGTGAGGAGGCGGGCGCATTGGCGGTGAAGGCGTGGCAGCGCAGCAAGCGCCCGGCCATGTTGTTTGCGGCGGCGTTGGCCTTTGTCTGCCTAGCGGGCGTGATCCTGGCCGGGGCGGGACTGCGCAGCGTGATGCTGGGGCTGCTGCTCTGCACGCTGGGCGCGGCGCTGGGCGCGGGGGCGTTCGGCTTCCCGGCCTATCTGCGGTTGGCGCGCACCAAGCGGCCTGCGGCGAAGCGGAAGGCGAAAAAACTCTGAGAACACATAGACAAGAGGCGGGCGATCGTGCCTGCCTCTGTTTTGTATAGGAAGAAACAATGCGATATATCTTGAAAAATGCGGCAGAACCGACCGAGGCGCAGCAGGCGGCCTATGCCGGGCTTGGGATCGCGCCGCTCACGGCGAGGCTTCTGCACGCGCGCGGTGTGCTGCCGGAAGCGGCGGCGGACTTCCTCTCCCCGCGGCTGGAACGGCTGCACGACCCGTTTTTGTTCCGCAATATGCGGGCGGTCTGCGACCGGCTGCGCCAGGCGGCCGCGCGGCAGGAACAGACGGTGATCTATGGCGATTATGACTGTGACGGCGTCTGCGGGAGCGTGATCCTGCAAAAGACGCTTTCCCGCATCGGCATCCCCTGCCGCGTGTATCTGCCCGACCGGGCGACGGAGGGCTACGGAACCAACCACGCGGCGTTTGCCCGGCTGATGGAGGAGGGCGCGCAGCTCTTTTTCATGGTGGACTGCGGCATTCGCAGCGTGGAGGATGTCGCCTTTGCGCGCGAAGCGGGGCGGGATTGCATCATCTTTGACCACCACGAATGCGGTGAACTGCCGGACACACCCTACCTTGTGAACGGCAAGCTGCCGGGCGAGACCTATCCCTTCCCCGCGCTGTGCGGGGCGGGGCTGGCCTTCAAGCTGGCGCAGGCGCTGCTCGGGCAGGAGGCATATGCCCTGCTGGAATTCGCGGGCATTGCGACGATCGCGGACATGGTGCCGCTGTTGGGAGAGAACCGGATCCTGGCTTATGCGGGGCTGCAAAACCTGAACGCGGCGCCGTCCGTGGGCGTTCAGAGCCTGCTGGAGGCCGCGAGCATGCGCAAGCCGGTGGACGCGCACGGCGTGGGGTTTGGCGTCGCGCCGCGCATCAACGCGGCGGGACGGCTGGCGCACGGGCGCTTGGCGGTGGAGCTGCTGCTTTCGGCGGACAAGGCGCGCGCGGCGGAGCTGGCGGGGCAGCTCAACGAGCTAAACGAGCGGCGGCAGGCGCTGCAAAAGCAGATCATCGCGCAGGCGGAACAGCAGGTGCGCGAAAATACCGATCTTTCCCGTGAGCGCGTGCTCTTTGTCGCGGGCAGCGGCTGGGACAAGGGGGTCGTCGGGCTGGCGGCAGCGTCGCTGGCGGCGACCTTTTGCCGCCCGGCGGTCGTGCTGTCCGAAGAGGCGGGCGTGCTCACCGGGTCGGCCCGGAGCATCCCGGGCGTCAACCTGTATGAACTGCTCTGCACCTGCGAGGCGCAATATATCCGCTTTGGCGGGCATGCGATGGCGGCGGGGCTGACTTTCCCTGCGGCGGCGCTTTCGGACATCGCGGCAGAGGTGAACGCCCGCGCGCGGGAGGTCTATCCAGATGAGGTGTTCCTACCTACGGTGTATTACGATGCACCGTTGACGCTTGCGGAGGTGAATCTCAATTTGGCGGAGCAGATCGAGGCACTGGCCCCATTCGGGCAGGAGAACGAGGAACCGGTCTTTTTTGTTCCGGAATACCGGCCGAGCCAGGTGCGGCGGCTGGGCGATGGGTCACATGTGAAAATGACGGAGGCGCAGGCAGAGGTTCTCTGGTTCCGTGCGCGGCGGGAGGTGCAGCCGGGCGAGGCCTATGCGCTCACGGCGAGCCTCGGGGTCAACACCTTCCGCGGGCGCAGCACCCCGCAGCTTATTGTGCACAGCATGGAGCCCTGCGCGCTGTCGGCGACGGAAAAGCGGGAGATCGCGCAGGATTTTCTGCGCGACTTTCCCGCCGAGGTGGAGGCGCTGGCCGCGTTTTTGCAGAGCGGCGCGCCCTGCGCCGCGGAGGAGGCGTTTGGCCGGGCGCTGCGGCAGGCGGTCTCGGAAAGCCCCTTCGGCACAGTGGTCTTTGTGGGCTCAGAGCCGGGGCGGCGGGTGATGCGGCGGCTGGTGGCGCAGGGGCTTTCCCTGCCGGAATGCCGGAGCCTTTCGCCGGACAGTGCGGAAAACTGCATCTGCTATGCCCATCCGCCGGCGCGGCTGCAAAACTATGCGCGCTGCTTCCTGCTCGGCGTATTTTCCGCCCCAGCGCCGGAGGGCGCGGAGGTGCTGCGGCTCTGTGACGACGCCCTGCTGGCGGATCACCGCGCAGAACTTTTGGAATACGCGCTCCTGCCGGGCGAGCTGCCCGCCTATGCCCGGGCGATCTACGAGGCGGGCAAACATGGCTTTTCCCGCATGGGCGAGCTGTTGGCGGGCGCGTCCGAGCGGCTTGGCGGCGCGAATATAAAAAAAATCTGGTTTGCGTGGAAAGTTTGTAGTCGCGAGAAGTTGCTACAGCTGCGCAGAAATGGTAAAATATATGTTATATTTCAAGAAAGAACGCCGGATTGGCGGGAAAATCCGCTGCTTGCGGCGGCAGCCTTCCTAAGGGAGGGCCGAGCATAAAAGGGAGGTGTGCGGTTTGACGGATTACTATCAGGAATTCATCGACAAATACCCGATGTATGGCGGCGATGCGCTGGTAAAAAAGGCGTTTGATGTGGCGATACGCGCGCATGAGGGACAGTTCCGCGATTCCGGCGAGCCGTATATCATCCACCCGGTGGCGGTGACGCATATCCTGGCCGATCTCGGCATGGACAAGGTGAGCATCTGCGCCGGTATGTTGCACGATGTGCCGGAGGATGTGGAGGAATACCCGATCGAATACATCCGGCGGGAATTTACCGACGAGATCGCCAACATCGTGGACGGCGTCACCAAGCTCAAAAAGTTCGGCTTCCAGACGAAGGAAGAGGCGCAGGCGGAGAGCATGCGCAAGATGTTCGTCGCGATGGCCTCGGATGTGCGTGTCGTCATCATCAAGCTGGCCGACCGCCTGCACAACATGCGCACGCTGGGCTATAAGACGGGGGAAAAGCAAAAGGCCAAGGCCAAGGAGACGCTCGAGATCTACGCCCCGCTGGCGCACCGCTTCGGCATCTATGCCTTCAAGTGGGAATTCGAGGACCTGGCGCTCAAATACCTGGAGCCGGAGGCGTTTTACGAGATTGCGCACAAGCTGAGCGCGACGCGGTCGGAACGCGAGGCGTATATCCAGGAAGTTATCCACAAGATCGAAAAGAACATCGAGCCGCTCGGCATCAAGTATGAGATCGAGGGCCGTCCCAAGCATATCTACAGCATCTACCGCAAATTGAAGGACAAGAACAAGACCTTCGACGAGCTGTACGACATCATGGCGGTGCGTGTCATTGTGGAATCCGTCAAGGACTGCTATGCCGTGCTGGGCACGGTGCACGCCGCGTGGCGGCCGATCCCCGGGCGGTTCAAGGACTATATCGCCGTGCCCAAGCCGAACATGTACCAGTCGCTGCACACGACGCTCATGGGTGAGGACGGCAAGCCCTTTGAGGTGCAGATCCGCACCTTTGCGATGCACCGCACGGCGGAATACGGCATCGCGGCGCACTGGAAGTATAAGGACGGCACGACGGCCAGCCAGTCGGATTTCGACAAAAAGCTGAGTTGGCTGCGCGAAATGATGGAATGGCAGAACGAGATGAAGGATTCCAAGGAATTCATCGAGGCGCTGCGCATCAACTTCTTTTCGGATACCGTGTTCGTCTTTACGCCGAAGGGGGATGTCCGCGACCTCGCGGAGGGCAGCACGCCGTTGGACTTTGCCTACAGCATCCACTCGGCCATCGGCAACAAGTGCGTCGGGGCGAAGGTCAACGGTCGCATCGTCCCACTCAATTACAAATTGAAGACCGGCGACATTGTGGAGATTATCACGAGCGCGGCGAGCAAGGGGCCGAGCCGAGACTGGCTCAACATCGTGCGCACGGCGACGGCGCGTTCCAAGATTCGCGCCTGGTTCAAAAAGGAATTAAAAGAGGAAAACATCCAAAAGGGCCACACGATGCTGGAACGGGAGGCCAAGCGCAAGGGTTTTGAGCTTCCCGACCTCTTGCAGCCCGAATGGTTAAAGGAGTTGTACAAGCGTTTCACGCTTAATTCCGAGGAGGATATGTTTGCTGCCGTGGGTTATGGCGGCCTGTCGACGGGGCAGATCCTGTCTCGACTGATCGAAAAATACAAAATGACGCACCGGGTGGAGGCGCCGGACGCCCCCGAGCACGGCGGGGAAAAGAAGCAGCTCGGCGGCGACAGCAACATCTCCGTCAAGGGGTATTCGGACATGGTGGTGCGGCTGGCAAAGTGCTGCAACCCCCTGCCGGGAGACCCAATCATCGGGTTTGTGACGCGCGGGCGCGGCGTTTCGGTGCACCGGGCGGACTGCTCCAACCTCAATGCGGAGGACTTCCCCGAGAGCCGGCGCATCGAGGTGGCCTGGCGGCAGCAGCAGGCGGCCAAGTACAGCGTGGAGCTGCAGGTCGAGGGCGAGGATCGAAGCGGGCTCATGGCCGATGTCTCGCAGCAGCTGTGCGCGATGGGCTATTCTATGAGCTCGTTCAACGGGCGCAGCACCAAGAACAACCGCTGCATCATCAACGCGGTCATCACGGTGCAGTCGCCGAAGGACCTGGAAGAGGTGCTTCACCGGCTGCGCGGCGTGAAATCCGTCATCCGGGCGTTCCGGGTGAACAATTAAAGGAGGCAGAACATGCGGGCTGTTGTGACAAGGGTGCGCTGGGCGCAGGTAGAGGTCGAGGGTGAGGTCTGCGGCAAGATCGGGCAGGGTTTGCTGGTGCTGCTCGGCTCGGAGGAAGGCGACACGGACAAGGACATTTCCTATATCTGCGAAAAGGTGTGCGGACTGCGCATCTTTGCGGACGACGCGGGCAAGATGAACCGCAGCGTGCGCGAGGTGGGCGGGGAATTGCTGCTCGTGTCGCAATTCACGCTGCTCGGCGATGTGCGCAAGGGCAAGCGGCCGAGCTTTATCCGCGCGGGTGCGCCCGCAGAGGCACAAGGCGTGTATGAGGCGGCGGTCGAGGCCTTCCGCGCGACGGGAATCCCCGTGCAAACCGGGGTCTTTCAGGCGCATATGCAGGTCAGTTCACAAAACGACGGGCCGGTCACGATTTTGCTGGACAGCCGCCGGCTGTTTTGAGGGAGAAGAAAATGTTGGAGATCGAAAAAATCACGAGTCCGGAAATGGATGTCAATACCTATGTCGTCTGGCAGGAGGGCGCGGAGGAGGCGATCGTCATCGACCCGTCCTTTGCGGCGGACCGCGTGCTGGCCTGCCTGCATGCCGAGGGGCTGCAATGCCGGGCGATTTTGCTCACGCACGGGCATTTCGACCATATCGCCGGGGTCAAGCGGCTAAAGGAGCAGACGGGCGCGCCGGTGGCCATCCATCGGGAGGACGCCGACATGCTGTTCGATGCCGAAAAGAACCTGAGCCGCGGCTTTGGGCTGGACATCACGGCCGCACCGGCGGACATGGAGCTTGCGCAGCAGATATATCCCTTCGCAGGGATGGAGGTCAAGGTGCTGCACACCCCGGGGCATTCGCCGGGGAGCGTGTGCTATTTCATCGAGGACGCGATCTTTTCGGGAGACACGCTGTTCAACCTGGGCGTCGGGCGGACGGATTTCCCGGGCGGGAATTTCCAAACGCTCAAGGAGAGCCTGGAAAAGCTCAAGCTCGTAAAAGGGGAATACGCCGTCTATCCGGGGCACGGGCATTCCACCTCGCTGGCCTATGAGGTGGACAACAATCCGTATTTGGGAGAAGAAAAATGGTCTCTTTATTGACGAATACGCCGGAATACTTCGCGGATCTCTGCGACGAGATCCGGCTGTTTTTCGATGTTCGCAGGATCCCTGCCGCGCAGCAAGTGGGCGGGCAGGGATTTTTTGTCGTACATGCAATGCAGAAGGGCGAGACTTTCCGGCATCACGCGATGCTGTACCGCGACGGGCAGGTCGTGGCTGAAGCAGGCTATGAAACGCCGGCCGCCGGGGAAGCGGACGCGCTTTCCTATCGCCGCGTGGCCAAGCACGGCGCGAAGATCAGTGTGTACCGCTGCCTGGTGCGCTTCTTTGGGCAGGGGCGGCCGTGGGGGTCGCTCACCGGCGTGCGGCCGACCAAGATGCTGCGCGACCTGGAACAGACGCATGGCGAGGCCGAGGCGCTGCGCATCCTGCGCGAGCAATACGATGTGAGCGAAGCCAAGCTCCAATTGGCGGAACAGATCTGCCGCGTGCAACGGCCGGTGCTGGATTCGGTGCGGCCGGGCGACCTGGACATTTACCTGGGCATCCCGTTCTGCACCTCGCGCTGCGCTTATTGCTCCTTTTATGCCGCCAGGACGAGCCGGGACGGCGCGCTGGAGGAGGCATATGTGGATGCATTGCTGCGCGAATGGGAGGCGCTCCGCCCCGTGATGGCGGCGCACCGCATCCGCAGCGTGTACATCGGCGGCGGCACGCCGACCGCGCTTTCGGAACCGCTGCTGGCGCGCGTGCTGGAACGGGTCGCACCCGCGGCGCAGGGCGTGGAATTCAGCGTGGAGGCGGGGCGGCCGGACACGATCACGCCGGGGAAGCTGAAGCTCCTAAAGCAGGCGGGTGTGGGCCGCATCAGCATCAACCCGCAGACGACCTGCGAGGCCACGCTGCCGCGCATCGGTCGCCGGCACAGCGTGGAGGACTTCTTCCGCGCGGCGGCGCTGGCGCGGGAATTCGGTTTTGACGCGGTGAATATGGACCTCATCGCCGGGCTGCCGGGTGAGGGCGTGGCGGAGCTTGTGCAATCGGTGGAGGACTGCATCCGCGAGCAGCCGGAAAACATCACCGTGCACACGCTGGCCATCAAAAAGGGGTCCAAATTCGGCATGGAAAATGTGGCGCAGTTCGCCTCGGCGGCGGAGGCCGGGGACATGGTGGAGCAGGCGCGCGCACGCCTCGCCGCGGCGGGATACACGCCCTATTACATGTACCGCCAGAAGTACATGGCGGGCAACATGGAAAACATCGGCTATACCCAGGCGGGGCACGCCTGTGTATACAACATCGACATCATGGAGGAGACGGTGAGCGTCCTGGCGATGGGCGCCGGGGCGGCGAGCAAGCGGGTGTACCCCACGGGCGGCAAGATCGACCGCTTCATCGGGCTCAAGGACATCCCTTCTTATATCGCGCGGGTGGAGGAGATGGCGGACAGAAAAGCGGCGCTGTTTTCGGAAGGTTGACTTTGCCGGACCCCCTCAGTATAATAAATTTTAGAAGAAAATGTGCATTTGTGCCGGAAAACGGCGCAAAGATGGAGGATATGCGTGAATATCAAAGCGCCGAGAGGCACCAAGGATATATCCATTCTGGAAAGCTATAAGTGGCAATATATTGAAAAAAATGTGCGCGACCTGACGGCGCTGTACGGCTACCGGGAGATCCGCACGCCGATTTTTGAACATACAGAGCTGTTCGACCGCGGCGTCGGCGACACGACGGATGTCGTGCAGAAGGAAATGTACACCTTCCTGGACAAGGGCGGGCGCTCCATCACCCTGCGGCCGGAGGGGACGGCTGGCGTGGTGCGCAGCTTTATCGAGAGCGGCCTGGTCGGCGGGCCGCAGCCGACCAAGATGTTCTACCTTTCCGCGCCGGTGTTCCGGTACGAAAATCCGCAGGCCGGGCGCTTGCGGGAGCATCACCAGTTCGGCGTGGAGGTCTTCGGCGCGCAGGACGCCTCCATCGATGCGGAGATCATCGGCATGGCCTGGAGCCTGCTGCACAAGCTGGGCGTGGAAAACCTGTCGCTCAACATCAACTCCATCGGGTGCAAGCACTGCCGCCCGGAATACAACAAGGCGCTGCGGGCGTACTATACCGCGCACAAGGCGGAGCTGTGCGACACCTGCCTCGACCGGCTGGAACGCAACCCGCTGCGGCTTTTGGACTGCAAGAACCCGGCCTGCGCCGCGCTGGCGGCGGATGCGCCCAAGATCACGGACTACCTCTGCCCGGAATGCGAGGCACACTTTGGGGCGCTGCAAAGCTACCTCGGCAAATTGAACATCCCGTTTGCCGTCAACCCGAAGATCGTCCGCGGGCTGGATTATTATACCAAGACGGTGTTTGAGATCATCTCTTCCGAGATCGGCGCGCAGGGCACGGTGTGCGGCGGCGGCCGCTATGACGGGCTGGTGAGTCTGCTCGGCGGGCCGGAGATGCCGGGCGTGGGCTTTGGCATGGGCATCGAGCGGTTGCTGCTCGTCATGGAGAGCGCCGGGGCGGTCATCCCGGAGCCGGAGCCGTTGCAGGTGTTTTTGTGCACGATGGGCGCGGCGGCGCGGGTGAAGGCGTTTGAATTGCTGGCGCAGCTGCGGCAGGCAGGCATTTCGGCGGATATGGATCACGCCGCGCGCAGCATGAAGGCGCAGTTCAAGTACGCCGACAAGCTGGGGGCGAAGTACACGCTTTCCATCGGCGACAACGAGCTGGAACGCGGCGCCGCCAACCTCAAGAACATGGAAGACGGGAGCCAGGTGGAGGTCTCTCTCGACCGGGTTTCGGACTGGATGCGACATTGAACCACATAAATGCGCTTTTGTGAGGAAAGCTAACAATACATACCTAGGAGGAGAACGACAATGCTACAGATTACCGCAGAAAATTTTGAAAACGAAGTAACAAATTCGGATAAGCCGGTCGTGCTGGATTTCTGGGCGAGCTGGTGCGGCCCGTGCCGGATGTTTGCGCCGACCTTTGAAAAGGTGGGCGAGGAAATGGCGGACACGGTGAAGTTTGCCAAGGTCAATGTGGACGAACAGGAGGAATTGGCGCGCCGCTTCCGCGTGATGAGCATCCCCATGCTGGTCGTGCTCAAGGCGGGGCAGCCGGTCAAAAAGACGATCGGTGCGCTGGGCGAAGAGGAATTGCGTGATTTCCTGCGGGAGATCTAAGCTGCTAAACTGCGGCGGGGAAATCCCCGTGCCATAAGACAAGCGCCGGAAGGGTGAAAACGCCCGCCGGCGCTTTTTGTATGTCTTTGTTGAGACAGGAAACTGCCGCCCAAAGGCGACCCGTTCGGCGAAGCGCCCCCAAGGCCGCCGCACCGAGCTGCCTGCGCAAGGGGTGTATTGGGCTGCCCGCTTTCCCACAGGATGCTTTGAAATGCGCGAAAAATATGGTACAATAAAATGATTCTAGGACATGCATGGATAGGAGACGCGGAACTTGAAGCTGGAAAAAATAGAGATCAACGGGTTCAAATCCTTTGCCGACAAGACGACCATCCTGCTCGACGGGGCGATCACGGGCATCGTGGGGCCGAACGGCAGCGGCAAGAGCAACATTGCCGACGCCGTGCGCTGGGTACTGGGCGAGCAGAACAGCCGCAACCTGCGCGGGGTCAAGATGGAGGATGTCATCTTCGGCGGCACGCAGACCCGCCGGGCAAAGGCATACTGCGAAGTTTCGCTGTACTTTGACAATGCGGATCACAAGATCGACGCGGCCTATAGCGAGATCGTGGTCACGCGCAAGATGTTCCGCTCCGGCGAGAGCGAATACCTTCTAAACCGCACGCCGGTGCGTCTCAAGGACATTTTGGACATCGTGCGCGACACGGGCATCGGCCGGGAGGGGTATTCCATCGTCGGACAGGGCAAGATCGACGAATTGCTCTCGGCGAAGCCCGGGGCGCGCCGCAAGGCCTTTGAGGAGGCGGCGGGCGTCATGCGCTTTCGCACCCGCAAGGAGGAGGCCGAGGGCAAATTGCAACGAACACAGGAAAACCTTCTCCGCATCGGCGACATCTTGGAGGAATTGCAGGCGCAGCTCGCGCCGCTCGGCACGCAGGCGGAAAAGACGCGGACCTATCTGGGGCTGTTTGAGCGGCAGAAATTCTTGGACGCCAATCTGTTCCTCATCAACTATGAGCGCGTGCAGACGCGTCTTACCAAGTTGAAGAGCGATCTTAGCGAGATCGAGCGCGAGATCCGGCAGGAAAAGGCGCGTTTCGGCGATGCGGCGGCGGAAAGCGAGGCGTTGAGCGAGCGCATCCAGGTGCTGGGCGCGAGCGCTTCGTCGCTCCGGGAACAGTATGAGCAGGCGCTGGCCGAGGCAGAGCAGGCGAGCGCAGAAAAGAACATCGCCCGCGAACGGCTGGCGGCGGCGGAGCGAGATGCGCAGCGGCTGCGGGAAGAGGCGGACGAGGCAGCGCGGCAGGGGGAGGAGATGCTCTCCCATCAGCAGGCGGCGGAGGCCGCACGGCAGGCGGCGCAAACGCACCTAGAGGCTCTCCGGGCGGAGATGGCGGCGCAGCAGCGGCTCTGCGACGAGCTTTCGGCGGCGCAGGCACAGCGGCAGCAGGCCTTGGAGCAGGTGCGGGAACAGCATCTGCACGCGCTGGAGGAGAAAAACCGCGCGGCGCAGGTGCTGGCGGCGGCGGACGCCCGCGAAGAGGGCGCGGTGGCCTCGGCGCAGCAGGCCAAGGCACAGGCGGCGCATTGGGAAACGGAGCTCTCGGCGGCACAGGCGGCGGCGGCAGAGCTTTCCCGCACGGCGGCGGACGCAATGGCGCGAGAAGGGGAATTGACCGCCCGCGAGGCGGCAAACCGCGAGGAAGCGCGGCAGATCCTGCGCCAGCAAAAGGCGGCGGAGCAACAGGCCTCCTCGGCCCGGGCGCAGCAGCAGGAGGCCGCCTCACGCAAGGCATTTTTAGAAAAGCTGAAACAGGAATACGAGGGATACTCGCAGGGCGTACGCAATCTGATGCGGGCGCAGCAGCAATCGCCGGCGGACTTTCCCGGTCTGCTTGGCACATTGGCGGAGCTGTTGGAGATCCCGAAGGAATATGAAAAGGCGATGGAGGCGGCGCTCGGCGGGGCGCTGCAAAATGTCGTCGTGCGCCGGGACACGGAGGCCAAGCAGGCGATCGATTTCCTGCGCGCGCGGCGGATGGGCCGCGTGAGCTTTATGCCGCTTTCCTCGCTGCGCGTGCGGCGGCTCTCGCGGCAGGAGGAGGCATTGCTCCTGCCGGAGATGCAGCGGGCGGACACGGTCGTGGCCTGCGCGGAGGAGATCCGCCCGGCGGTGGAATACCTGCTCGCGCGGACGGTGGTCGTGCCGGACATGGACGCGGCGATCGCCCTGGCGCGGCGTGCGGGGCAGAGTTTCCGCATCGTCACGCGGGAAGGAGACCTCATCAACCCGGGCGGCGTCATGACGGGTGGGAGCATGCAACAGCGAAATTTCGGGCTGCTCTCGCGCGACCGGGAGATCGAGCAGGCGAGCGAACGCGCACAGGCGCAGCAGGAGGCATTCCGGCAGGCACAGGCGCAGATGGCCGACCTGGCGCGGCAGATGGAGGAAAAGCAGCGCTGTGACGCGGAGATCCAGCAGGCATTGCGCGCCCTGGCGATCGAACAGGCGGAGACGCGCACCAAGCAGGCGAACCTCTCGCAGCAGATTGCCGAGGTACAGGAACGATGCGACGCAGAGCGGCGGCGGATGCAGGAGATCGCGCAGAACGCGCAGAAGGGGGAGGCCGCGCGGGAGAACCTGCGTGCGCAGGTGGAGACCTGGCAGGCGCAGATCGCGCAGGCGCTTGCCCGAAAACAGCAATTGGAAGAGGAATTGGCCGCGCAGGACGAGACGGCGGCGCAGAAGCTCGCGGATATGCGCCTCGAGGAGGCGCGGCTGCAAAACGAGATCGCCCGCGGCGAAGAGGCCGCGCAGAGCTGGATGACGCAGGCGGCGGCCCTGCAGAAAACGGTGCGGCAAAAGCAGGCGGCAGCGTCTGCGCTCGCGGCACAGCGGGAGGCGCTGCGCGAACAGGGTGCGGCGCAGGAGGCGTTGCAGGCGCAGAAGCGAGAGCAAACCGAGGTACTGCGCACACAGATCGCCGAACAGGAGGCCGAGCGCAGCCGGGCGAGCGAGACGCTTTTGCGTTTGCAGCAGCAGGGCACGGAGTATCAGTTACGGCAGGCGGAGCTGGCCGAGAATAAATATAAATTGGAAAGCCAGCTGGAACGCTTGAGCCTCAGCATGGAGAATGCGCAGAACAAGCTCTGGGAAGACTACGGCATGACCTATGGCGAGGCGGAAAAGCTGCGCGAACCCCTTTCCTATGCGGAGGGCGCGCGGGAATTGCAGGGCATCCGCGAGCAGATCCGCACGCTGAGCCCCGTTTCCCGGGATATGTCGCCGATGCTATAGGAAATGCATTGCGCTTGCATGGAAGACCTCCGCAA
>CAKTFI010000010.1 GCA_934555865.1 uncultured Christensenellaceae bacterium
AAAGAGACGGCTATGACTTCAAGGGCTGGAACCCGCAGGTTGCGGACACGGTCAGCGAGAGCGTCGTGTATACGGCGACCTGGAAGGAAGACCGCAATAACAACGGCGTTCCGGACGAGGACGAAGAGAAGTTCACCGTGACCTATACGGACGGCGTGGACGGCGTGGAAGTCTTTGCGGATCAGGTCTATGCGGACCTGCTTTCCGGCGACGCGACCCCGGCATTCCAGGGCAAGCCGGAAAGAGACGGCTATGACTTCAAGGGCTGGAACCCGCAGGTTGCGGACACGGTCAGCGAGAGCGTCGTGTATACGGCGGTCTGGGAAGCGCAGGACAACGGCAACGACACCCCGAAGACGGGAGACAGTGCCAACCTGACGCTTTGGGTCAGCCTGATGGCTGTGGCGGCACTGGGCGCGGCGGCAGTCGTCCTCTTGGAAAAGAAGAAGCACGCTGTCAATAAATAAGAACCGTCTCTTGTGCGAAGGGAGCAGGCGCGCGTGATCTGCGTGCTTCGCAGCATTTCGAACGACTAAGAGCAAATCTCAAAATGGCATCCGCCTTTGGCGGATGCCATTTCTTTTTTTCTTGGCGAGAGTGCATGGGGACACAGATAATAAGTAATGTTCGGGTTTTGCGCAAAGGTATTTACTTTTTTGAAACTTTCGTGTATCCTAAAGTTGCATGAAACCCTCGGGATTTCCGGAAAAGCGGGAATTTGCGGGGAGAAAAGGATGGGATGCGACGGATGCGGCAAAATGGTTCTACAAGACAGATGCATAAAAGACGAACTGTATGCGATTATAAAAACATGAGCGTTCGTATTTATGGAACCGGTGCATCGGTCTATCCTTCGTGCGGCCAAATGGCGGAGCAACAGAATAATGCAAAAAAAGTTCAGCCTGCGGAGTATATCCGTGGGCTGTTTTTGTTTGGGAAAGCGAGGAATGACGAATGAAAAAGGTGGCGGTAATTCTTGGGAGCGACAGTGACTTTCCGGTGATGCAGCGGGCGGTCGCCGCGCTTAAGCAGTGGGAGATCCCGGTGGAGGCGCATGTGTTTTCGGCACATCGGACGCCCGGCGAGGCGGCGGCCTTTGCGGCTTCGGCGCGGGAAAACGGCTTTGGCGTAATCATCGCCGCGGCGGGCAAGGCGGCACATCTGGCGGGCGTGCTGGCAGCGCACACGACGCTTCCAGTCATCGGCGTGCCGATGAAGGCCTCGGTGCTGGATGGGATGGACGCCCTCCTGGCGACGGTGCAGATGCCGAAGGGCGTGCCAGTTGCGACGGTCGCGATCGACGGGGCGGACAACGCCGCGATCCTGGCGGCGCAGATCCTGGCGCTGGGTGAGCCGGAATTGGCCGGACGGCTGGAGGCGGAAAAGCGCGACATGGCGCGGCAGGTACTGCAAAAGGACGCCGAGATACAAGAAAAGGTCGCCGCGCTTTGAGCCGCGGTAAGGATAGCGAACAGACAAAACGATTGCGGAGGAATATGACGATGGAAAAGTTGGAACAGCTCTATGAAGGCAAGGCGAAGAAGGTTTTTAAGACAGACGATCCCCACTGCTATATTGTGGAATACAAGGACGACGCGACGGCGCTGAACGGCCTGAAGCGCGGAACGATCGCGGGCAAGGGCGTCATCAACAACCGCGTGTCCAACCACCTGATGCGCATGCTGGAGAAAAACGGAGTCCCCACGCACCTGGTGGAGGAGATCTCGGATCGGGAGACGATCGTGAAAAAGGTCAAGATCATCCCCTTGGAAGTGATTGTCCGCAATATTGCGGCTGGGTCGCTCTCCAAGCGGCTGGGGCTTCCGGAGGGTACGCCGCTTGCACACACGGTGCTGGAATACTGCTATAAGGACGACGCGCTCGGCGATCCGCTCGTCAACGATTACCACATCTTTGCGATGGGCATCGCGACGCGGGAGGAACTGAACACTATCGCGGCCTATGCCTTCCGGGTGAACGAGCTGCTGCGCGAATACTTGAAAGATCTGAACATCGACCTCATCGATTATAAGATCGAATTCGGCAAGACGCCGGAGGGCGAAATTTTGCTGGCGGACGAAATCTCGCCGGATACTTGCCGCTTCTGGGACAGCCGCACGGGCGAAAAGCTGGATAAGGACCGCTTCCGCCGCGACATGGGCGGCGTCGAGGGTGCGTATCAGGAGGTTATGCGCCGCCTGCTCGGCGAATGAGCGAAAAAAATCGGCGGAAAGGAAACATATATGCAGAGGGAAATCCATGAGGAATGCGGCGTATTTGGCGTCTATGACCCGGCAGGCGCCGCAGATGTCGCCGCAGAAGCCTACTATGCCCTATTTGCCCTGCAACACCGGGGGCAGGAGAGCTGCGGGATCGCCGTCAACCGGGACGGCGTGATCCGCGTGCACAAGGACCTCGGCCTGGTGCGGGATGTGTTCACCAAAGAAAACTTGGCGGCGCTCGGGCGCGGGCAGATCGCCGTGGGGCACACGCGGTATTCCACGACGGGGGCGGTCAGCCGGGAAAATGCGCAGCCGCTGGTCGTGAGCCATGTCAACGGGCAGATGGCGGTGGCGCACAATGGCAACCTGACAAATGCGGCAGAACTGCGGCGGCAGCTGGAGCTTTCCGGTGCAATCTTTCATACGACGAATGACACGGAGGTCATCTCTTACCTCATTACGCGCGAACGCCTGCACGCCGATTCGATCGAGCAAGCGGTGGAGCGCGCTATGCCAAAGCTTTTGGGGGCGTATAGCCTGGTCATCATGTCGCCGCGCAAGCTCATCGCCGTGCGGGACGCCGTCGGGTTCCGCCCCCTGTGCATGGGGCGCATGCCGGGCGGAAAGGTCGTCTTTGCTTCGGAGACCTGCGCGCTGGACAGCATCGGCGCGGAATTTGTGCGCGATGTGGAGGCGGGTGAGATTGTCGTGGCCGACGATCAAGGCGTGCGCAGCATCCGCACACATTGCCGTGCGCGCGCGCATACCTGCCTGTTTGAATTCATCTACTTTGCCCGTCCCGATTCGGTGATCGAGGGGCAGTCCGTGCACGAGGCGCGGCTGCAGGCGGGGCGCATCCTGGCGGAGGAGCATCCGGCAGAGGCGGATGTGGTGATCGGTGTGCCGGATTCCGGGCTAGACGCGGCGCTCGGTTATGCGCAGGCGTCCGGGATTCCCTATCAAATCGGCTTTGTGAAGAACCGATACATCGCGCGCACCTTCATCCAGCCGGAGCAGGGGCAGCGGGAAAACGCAGTGCGCATCAAGCTGAACGCGCTGGCCTCGGTCGTGCGCGGGAAGCGTGTGGTCATGGTGGACGATTCCATCGTTCGCGGCACAACCAGCGCCCGCATCGTCACGCTGCTGCGCGAGGCGGGGGCGCGGGAGGTGCATATGCGTGTGTCCGCCCCGCCGTTTATCAGCCCTTGCTATTACGGGACGGACATCGATTCCAAGGAAAAGCTGATCGCCTGTCAGATGAGCGAGCAGGAGATCTGCCGCGTCATCGGGGCAGATTCGCTCGGATACCTGAGCGTGGCGGGGGCGCGGCAGATCGCGGCCGGAGCGCATTGCGACTTCTGCGACGGCTGCTTTACGGGCGAGTACCCGGCGGCGACGCCCCGGGAGATGGAAAAAGGCAAGTTCGAGCAACCGACGAACATCACGGAATAAGACGCAGCCGGGGAGGAGCGCTCCTGCGGCGGAAAACGAGAAATGGAGAAACAGATGGAAAAGAGCTTTAGCGAGAGCTATAAGGCAGCGGGTGTGGACATTACGGCGGGATACCGGGCGGTGGAATTGATGCGCGCGCATGTGGCGCGCACCGAGATCCCCGGATGCCTTTCCGGCATCGGCGGGTTCGGTGGTTTGTTTGAGATGGACCTCACGGGGATGCAGAAGCCGGTGCTCGTCTCGGGCACGGACGGCGTGGGCACTAAGCTGAAACTGGCGTTTTTGATGGATAAGCACGACACGGTGGGCATCGATTGCGTCGCCATGTGCGTCAACGACATCATCTGCGCCGGGGCCAAGCCGCTTGTATTTTTGGACTATATCGCCGTCGGCAGGAATTATCCGGAAAAGGTCGCCTCGATTGTTGCCGGCGTGGCGGAGGGCTGTGTGCAGGCCGGCTGCGCGCTGGTCGGCGGGGAGACGGCGGAAATGCCCGGCTTTTATCCGGAGGACGAATACGACCTCGCGGGGTTTGCGGTCGGCGCGGTGGACAAGTCCAAGATTCTGGACATGAACACGATCCGGGCGGGCGATGCGATCATCGGCCTCGCCTCCTCGGGCGTGCATTCCAACGGCTTCAGCCTGGTGCGCAAGGTCTTTGACCTGGAGCATGCCGACCTTGGCGCCTATGCCGACCGGCTGGGCAAGCCGCTCGGCGAGGCGCTGTTGACGCCGACCAAGATCTATGTAAAGCCGATCCTCCGGCTGCTCGGCGAGGTGCAGGTCAAGTCGGTTTCGCACATCACGGGCGGCGGGTTCTATGAAAACATCCCGCGGGCGATCCCGGAAGGCTTCCAGGCGGTGATCGACCGGCAGGCGGTGGAGGTTTTGCCCATCTTCCGCCTGATCCAGGAAGTCGGCGGCATCTCCGAGCGCGACATGTTCAACACCTTCAACATGGGTGTCGGCATGTGCGTGATTGTCCCGCAAGAACAGGCAGACCGAGCGGTGCAGGTTCTCCGCGCATGCGGCGAACAGGCCCGCGTGATCGGCGAGGTCCAGGCGGGCGAGCACACGGTCTGCTTCCGGTGAGGACAGGCGACATGGTGCGGATCGCGGTGCTGGTCTCCGGCGGAGGGACGAATTTGCAGGCGCTGTTGGACGCGCAGGCGGCCGGGGCGCTGCCGGAGGGAGAGATCTGCCTGGTGGTGAGCTCTTCCCGCCGGGCGTATGCGCTGGAGCGTGCAAAAATGGCCGGGGTGGAGGCAGCGGTGCTTCCCCGCCGGAAGTTTGCGGATGCGGCGGCCTATGACCGGGCGATGGTGCAGCTCCTGCGCGAAAAGGAAATCGAGCTGGTCGTGCTGGCTGGCTTTTTGAGCATCTTGGGCCGGGAGGTGATCGCGGCCTACCCCGGGCGGATCTTGAACATTCACCCGTCACTCATCCCCGCCTTCTCCGGAAAGGGGTTTTACGGGCTGCGCGTGCACGAGGCGGCGCTGGCCCGCGGCGTGAAGGTGACGGGCGCGACGGTGCATCGGGTGAACGAGATCCCCGACGGGGGGGAGATCCTGCTGCAAAAGGCGGTCGAAGTGCTGCCCGGCGACACGCCGGAGGTCTTGCAGCGACGGGTGATGGAGCAGGCGGAGTGGAAGCTGCTGCCGCAGGCGGTGGCAATGCTCGTGAAAGAGATCGAAGCGGAAAAGAGGAGGGAACGATGAAGGTTTTGGTGATCGGCTCCGGCGGACGGGAGCATGCCGTGATCCGCAAGCTGGCGGAAAGCAGGGAGATCACGCGCCTGTATTGCGCGCCGGGCAACGGCGGGATCCGCGCACAGGCACAGACGGTGGACATTGCCGCGACGGATGTCGAAAAAATGGTGGACTTTGCCAAACGGGAGGGGATCGACTTTGTCGTGGTCACGCCGGACGATCCGCTCGTGCTGGGCATGGCCGACGCGATGGAGGCAGCGGGCATTCCCGCGTTTGGCCCCAGCCGCGCGGCGGCGCGCATCGAGGGCAGCAAGGTGTTCGCCAAGAACCTGATGCGGAAATACGGCATCCCGACCGCCCAATATGCGGTGTTTTCCGACCCGGCGGCTGCGCTGGACTTTATCCGGGAAGCGGGGCGCTTCCCCGCCGTCATCAAGGCGGACGGATTGGCGCTCGGCAAGGGCGTGGTGATTGCGCAGGACCTAGAAGAGGCGCGCGCTGCCCTGCATGCCATCATGGAGGAGAAAATCTTCGGCCAGAGCGGCAGCCAGGTCGTCGTGGAGGAGTTCCTGACGGGCAAGGAGGTGTCGGTGTTGGCGTTTACCGACGGGCATGTCGTGCGGCCGATGGTGTCCTCGATGGACCACAAGCGGGCGTATGACAACGACGAGGGCCCCAACACCGGCGGCATGGGCACGATCGCGCCCAGCCCGTATTACACGCCGGAGGTGGCGGATCGCTGTATGCGGGAGATCTTCCTGCCCACCATGGAGGCGATGAACCGGGAGGGCTGCCCATTTCGCGGCTGCCTGTATTTCGGGCTGATCCTGACGGCGGACGGCCCCCGCGTGATCGAATATAACTGCCGCTTTGGCGACCCCGAGACGCAGGTGGTGCTGCCGCTTTTGCAAAGCGACCTGTTTTCCATCCTGCGGGCGGTGCGCGAGGAACGCCTTTCCGAGGCAGACATCACTTGGCGCGACGGGGCGGCGGCCTGTGTCGTGCTGGCGAGCGGTGGGTACCCCAAAAAGTATCAGACCGGCTTCCCCATCACGGGGCTGGATGCAGACGGCGGCCACGCGGGGGCGATCGTGTACCACGCGGGCACCAAGTGGCAGGACGGACAGTATTTGACGGCAGGCGGGCGCGTGCTGGGTGTGACCGGGCTGGGCGATACGCTCGAGGAAGCGATCCGGCGCGCCTATGCCGCGGCGGCGGACATCCGCTTTGAAAACAGGCATTACCGCACCGACATCGGCAGGAAATAGGAGAAGAGAATGGCAGTATATCGTTGCTTTGTGGAAAAAAAGACGCCCTATGCCGTAGAGGCGGCGGGCGTGCTCGGCGACCTGCGGACGGCGCTGCGCACCGAGGCGGTCACGGGCGTGCGCGTGTTGAACCGCTATGACCTGGAAAATATCGAGGAGGCGGACTACCGCATGGCCGTGCGGACGATCCTCTCGGAACCGCAGGTGGACACGGTCTATGAAGAAGAGGCCCCTGCCCCGGCGGCGGACGAATGGGTGCTGGCGGTGGAATACCTCCCCGGGCAGTTCGACCAGCGGGCGGATTCCTGCGCGCAGTGCATTCAGCTTTCGACCTGCAAGGAGCGGCCGGAGGTCAAGACGGCGCGGCTGTACTATATCCGCGGCGAGCTTTCGGCGGCAGACAGGGAAAAGATCCGCGCGGCGCTTATCAACCCGGTGGAGGCGCGGGAGGCCTCCCTGGAAAAGCCGGAGACCATCCGGCAGGACTTTGCGCAGCCGGCGCCGGTGGCCGTGCTTTCCGGCTTTAACGACCTGGATGAAGCGGGCCTTGCCCAGCTGATCGCGGAATACGGCCTGGCGATGGACCTCGGCGACATCCGCTTCTGTCAGGAGTACTTCCGGCGGGAGGAGGGGCGCTGCCCCACGATGACCGAGCTGCGGCTCATCGACACCTATTGGTCGGATCACTGCCGGCACACCACCTTCGGCACGATCCTCACCGGGGCGGAGATCGCGCCGGGCTATGTCCAAAAGAGCTATGAGACCTATCTAGAACTGCGTGAACGGCTCTACGCCGGGCGCAAGGACAAGCCAGTGACGCTCATGGATCTGGCGACGATCGGCGCGAAGGCGCTCAAGGCGGCGGGCAAGCTGCCAGACCTGGACGAATCCGAAGAGATCAACGCCTGCTCCGTCCGCATCCCGGTGGAGGTGGACGGACAGAAACAGGATTGGGTGCTGATGTTCAAGAACGAGACGCACAACCACCCGACGGAGATCGAGCCGTTCGGCGGGGCGGCGACCTGCCTTGGCGGCGCGATCCGTGACCCGCTTTCCGGCCGCAGCTATGTGTATCAGGCGATGCGCGTGACCGGCGCGGCGGACCCGCGGCAGCCGGTGGCAGAGACGCTGCCGGGCAAGCTGCCGCAGCGCAAGATCGTCACGACGGCCGCGGCGGGCTATAGCTCGTATGGCAATCAGATTGGCCTGGCGACCGGGCATGTGCACGAGATCTACCACCCGGGCTATGTGGCCAAGCGCATGGAGATCGGCGCCGTGCTGGGCGCCGCCCCGCGGGAAAACATCGTCCGGGAACGCCCGGCACCGGGTGACAAGATCATCCTGCTCGGCGGGCGGACGGGCCGTGACGGCTGCGGTGGCGCGACGGGGTCTTCTAAGTCGCACACGCTGCATTCGCTGGAAAGCTGCGGCGCGGAGGTGCAGAAGGGCAATGCGCCGGAGGAACGCAAGTTGCAGAGATTGTTCCGCAACCCGGCGGCGACGCGGCTCATCAAGCGCTGCAACGACTTCGGGGCGGGCGGCGTGGCCGTGGCAATCGGCGAGCTGGCCGACGGATTGCGCATCGACCTCGGCCGGGTGCCCAAGAAATATGAGGGGCTGGACGGCACGGAGCTGGCCATCAGCGAGTCGCAGGAGCGGATGGCGGTGGTTGTAGATTCGGCGGACGCGGCGGCGTTTCAGGCGCTGGCCGCGGCGGAGAACCTGGAATCGACCGTGGTCGCCGAGGTCACGGAGCAGCCGCGGCTGGTGATGGAGCTGGACGGCCGGGAGATCGTCGACCTTTCGCGCGAATTTTTGAATTCCAACGGGGCGAAAAAGTATGCCGCGGTGGCCGTGCCGCTGCCGGAGGCCGAGGCCGCGACGCTGGAATATCTGGATTTCGAAAGCCGGATGCAGAAGCTGGTCGCGAGCCTCAACATCGCCTCGCAAAAGGGGCTAACAGAGCGCTTCGATTCGACGATCGGCGCAGGCACGGTGCTCATGCCCTTCGGCGGCAAATGGCAGCTCTCCCCGACGCAGGCGATGGCGGCCAAGATCCCGGTGCTCGGCGGAGAGACGGACACCTGCTCGATCATGAGCTGGGGCTTTGACCCGTATGTCTCCAGCCGCAGCCCTTATCACGGTGCGATGCTGGCGGTTGTGGAATCGGTCGCCAAGGTCGTGGCGGCCGGGGGCAGCGCCGGACGCTGCTGGCTCACCTTCCAGGAGTATTTCGAGCGCCTAAAGGACGATCCCCGGCGCTGGGGCAAGCCGTTTGCCGCGCTGCTTGGCGCGTTGGAGGCGCAGCTACAGCTGGGGATCGGCGCGATCGGAGGCAAGGACTCCATGTCCGGCACCTTTGAGCAGATCGATGTACCGCCGACGCTGGTCTCGTTTGCCGTCTCTACCGCCCAGGCGGATAAGGTCATCGGGACGGAATTTAAGGGCGCTGGGCACCCGGTGTATGAGATCCGGCCGCGATATACGGCCGACGGGCTTCCCGACTTCGAGAGCGTGAAGCAGGTGTTCTCCCGCGTGGAGGAATGGATCGCGGCGGGCAAGGTGCTGTCCGCTTGGACGCTGACCTCTGGCGGCGCGGCCGAGGGGCTGTTCAAGATGGCGCTGGGCAACCGGCTGGGCTTTGCGCTGAAGCCGGGCATGTCCGCGGATGCGCTGTTCTGCCCCTGCTATGGCGCGTTTTTGCTGGAGCTGGCCGGGGAGGAAGCCCTGCCCGGGGCGGAGCTGCTCGGGTGGACGCAGGCGGCGTATACCTTCCAAACGGAGGCCGGCACGGCGGACATGGCAGACCTGCAGCGGCGCTATGAAGGGGCGCTGCAAGGGGTGTTCCCGTATCTGGACGGCGAGCAGCCGGCGGCGGTCGAGGCCTTTTCCTATGCGGCGAAGAGCTGGCCCAAGGCCAAAGCGACGGTCGCCCAGCCGCGCGTGCTCATCCCGGTGTTCCCGGGCACGAATTGCGAATACGACACCGCGCGGGCCTTCCGCCGGGCGGGGGCGGCGCCGGAGATCTTTGTCGTCCGCAACCGGACGCCCGAGGAGATCGAGCAGT
Organism: uncultured Christensenellaceae bacterium; assembly: GCA_934555865.1. Classification (GTDB taxonomy): domain Bacteria; phylum Bacillota; class Clostridia; order Christensenellales; family Christensenellaceae; genus QANA01. The sequence continues at coordinate 9,719 of CAKTFI010000010.1, forward strand.
CCGCCGCGGCCTTTGCGGAGAGAATCGCGAACAGCCAGATCATCGCCATCCCCGGCGGGTTCTCGGGCGGGGACGAGCCGGAAGGGTCGGGCAAGTTCATTACGGCCTTTTTCCGCAATCCCCGCATCAAGGACCGGGTGCACGAACTGCTGAAGCAGCGCGACGGGCTGATGTGCGGCATCTGCAACGGCTTCCAGGCGCTCATCAAGCTGGGCCTGGTGCCGTTCGGCGAGATCGTGGATACGGACGAGACCTGCCCGACGCTCACCTTCAACACAGTAGGGCGGCACCAGTCCATGCTGGTGCGCACGCGGGTCGCCTCCAACAAGTCGCCCTGGCTGCGGCACTGCGCAGTGGGAGACATCCACACGGTCGCCATTTCGCACGGCGAGGGGCGCTTTGTGGCGAGCGAGGAAATGATCCGGCGGCTGGCGGAAAACGGGCAGATCGCGACGCAGTATGTCGACCTTTCGGGCAAGCCGACGCAGAATATGCGTTTCAATCCCAATCATTCGGATTACGCCATCGAGGGCATCACCTCGCCGGACGGCCGCGTGTTCGGCAAGATGGGGCATTCCGAGCGCTATGGGCAAAATCTCTATCGGAATATCCCGGAACAGGCGTCGGAGGAGGGCATCTTCCAAAGCGCGGTGGAGTATTATCGGTAATCAAAAAAACGCCGGACGGGTGTCCGGCGTTTTTTTGTGGCGCGAATCAATGGAATTTCGTAAGGAGCGTCCGGATCAGGATGCGCAGTCCTGGCCGCAGGGAGGATTTGTAGAGAAATTCCTCGCGCGTATGCGCGCCGTGGCCGAGGTAGGCCCCGAAACAGATTGCCGGGATGCCGCGGGACAGGGGGATGTTGCAATCGGTCGAGCCGCTGGACAGCGCGGGGCGGGCGCCGGTTTCAGCCTCGATGAGGTCGGAAACCTCCTGGATCAGGCGCTGCATGGCGGCGGGATCGACTTCTCCCATCGACGGACGGGCGCCTAGCAGGCGGACGGAGATCGGGTGTTCCTGCGAAAAATCCTCGAAAATGCCGAACACTTCCTTCTTGATCGCGGCCAGCGAATCGGCGCGGTCGGCACGGAATTCAAAGAGCATGCGCGCCTCCTGCGCGATGGTGTTGACCGAGGTGCCGCCCGTGATGAGGCCGACATTATAGGTCGTGCGGCCGGCATACGCCCCGGCGTCGATCCTGTACAGGCGGCAGATGAGCTCGCTTAGAAGCGCGATGGCGTTGGGGTTGCCGAAGCTGCCATAGGAATGCCCACCGATCGTCTCCAGGCGGACCTCATAGCGTTCCGAGCCGACGGCCACGGTCGTGAGGTCGGTGTAGCCGCCGTCAAAGGAGATGAATTCGCGGACTTTGCCCGCATAGCGGTCCATGACGGCGCGGCATCCTTTGAGGTTGCCGAGGCCCTCCTCGCAGGAATTGAACACGAACACGACATTCTTTTGCGGGCGCAGGCGTTGCTCGGCCAGGTATTGGATGCCCATGAGCAGGGCAGCCACATTGGCGGTGTCGTCGCCGATGCCGGGCGCGGCCAGCGTTTGCTCCGTCTCGGTGACGGGGAGCGGCTGCTCGTCCGGAAAGACGGTGTCCGTATGCGCGAGGAAGAGGTACACCTCCGCCGGGGAAGGGTCACAGAAGCATTCGCACACCACATTGGACGCCTCGTCCACAAAGATGTGCAGCGGGAAGTCCAGCCGCGCGCACAGGTCGCGCAGCCAGGCCTCGAGAAAGGCAGCCTTTTGCTGTTCCTTGTGCGAGGGCGCGGGGATGGCGGCGATGGTCTTGAGAAGGGAAAGGTATTCCGGGTAAACGCGGTCGATATAGGCCTGCATGGGCGGTTCCTCCTGCCGTTTTTTCTTCATCTTATCACAAATGCGCAAAAAGAAAAACTCCCGAACAGGGAGTTTTTGGGGAAGCATTTTGCTAGGCAAGGAAGCTTGTGCAGGCCCAGACGATGAGCGGGAGTGTAGCCATGGAAAACAGAGTGCTGAAGGCGACAATCTCCGACGCATAGCGGTAATCCTTCTCGAAGAGGATGGAGAACACGACGCTGTAGGTCGCCGACGGGCAGGACATGACGAGCAGGATCGCGGTGCGCACGAGCGTGCTGCCTGGCAGAAAGCGGAACAGCAGCAGCGTGGTCGCCGGGATGAGCAGCAGCCGGCAGAGCGAGACATAGTAGAGCTTTGGCTTTGCAAAGGCCCGAAGCAGGCTGGTCTGCGCAATGGTCGACCCGATGACCATCATGGCGAGCGGTGTGTTGACGGCGGAAATGCTCTCGAGCGGCGAAAGCAGGATGTCCGGCAGCCGCAGGCGCAAAAGGAAGCAGGTAAGCGAGACGACGACCGAGACGATGGAGGGCGAGAGCAGCTTGCGCAGGAGCTCCCGGAAACTGCATGAGCCGCTCATGAGCAGCACGCCGTGCGTCCAGCAGAACAGGTCGAACACCGTCATGGACGCCGTGGCATAGAACACGCCTTCGGAGCCGAGCACCGCGTTCACGAGCGGGATGCCCATAAACCCGAGGTTGGGGTATACCGCGGCAAAGCGCTCGATCGCACCGTGGTCGGGATCCCGCCCTGGGAGGAGCAGGAAGCCGAGCGCGACGCTCAGCACAAAGGCGGCGGCCGCCAGCATCACGGCCAGGCCGAGGTTTTTTAAGAGCTGCGCGTCATAGTCCCGCTGATAGGAAACGAAGATCATGATGGGGCTCACAACCTTGACAAGCAGGTTGGTGATGCGGTTGTTGGCCTCCTGATCCAGGATGTGCAGCTTGTTGGCGGAAAACCCGACGGCCATAAACACGGCGATCATGACGGCCTGCTTGGCGACAACTTGAAGAATATCCAAAGAAAACCTCCCAAAAATGCGAAAGCAGAATGAATCCAATATAGCACAAATGCAGGATTTTTGCAAACATCCTGCATTTGCGATCTTGCGCGACCGGGCGCGATCATTGCCAATTGTCCGGCAGGGCGGCGGAGAGCTTGACGGGCGGGGGGAAAGCCCCACCGAAGGTCTCCACCCGGACGCGGTCGATGTAGAGGGGCGTGACGGGCTCGTTGATTTCCACGCCCTCCGGCGCGCCCGGCACGGGGCGCAGCGGCACGCCTGCCCAGCGCCGGATCTCCTCCATGCCTTCTAAAATGACGCCGAAGGCGGGGTAGTGCCCGTCCAGCTTTTCAAAATAGTCGAGCGGAAAGAAGAATTCCCCGCCCGCGATGCCCTGGGGATAGCCGCCCATCGCGATGACGCCCGGCTCGACGCGCAGCGCATTGGGAAACCCGCAGCAGCGCGATTCGTTGGCAATCAGGTATTTGCAGGCCTCCCGCCCAAACGCCGTATAGCTGGCGTCGACCACATAGCCGGGGACGATGCGGGAGATCGGGTAGTCGTCAAAACAGCCCGTATTGGCGAGAAAAATAAAGCTGGCCACCGTGTTGGGGGCCTGGTCGGGGCGCAGTTCGATGCGGATCTTCGCGCCGCTGCGCATGGAGATGGTGGCGATCGGGTTGGGCATGAGGACACTCCTTGAACAGAAAATCTACTGTTCAGTATACCCGCAAACCGGCGGGGATACAAGGGCGGAAAACGCGCCGCCGGGCTTTGAGGTGCGCGAAAAATCTGCTATAATACACAAAGATGCGAAAAGGAGAATACACTTATGCGAATGCGCAAAAAACCGTTTGCACGGCCAGAGCTGGAGGCGTGCAGCTTTTTCATACAGGAACCCTGCCGCTATCGCGGCCAATGGCGCGCGCAGTTCGGCACCCCCGAGGCGCCGCTGTATCTGGAGCTCGGCTGCGGCAAGGGCAGCTTTATCGCGCAGCTGGCGAGCCGGGAGCGTGCGGCGAACTTTGTGGCGGTAGACATCAAGGACGAGATGCTGGTCATGGCCAAGCGCAACCTCGAGCGGGCATTTGCGCCGGAGCCGGTGGAAAATGTCCGCATCCTGAGCTGGAACATCGAGCAATTGGAGGAAATGCTCGCGCCGGAGGACGGAATCGCGGGGATCTACATCAATTTCTGCAACCCGTGGCCCAAGGCGAAGCACCACAAGCACCGCCTGACCTATCCGCGGCAATTGGCGATGTATGCCCGATTGATGCGGCCGGGCGCGCAGTTGGCGTTCAAGACGGACGACGACGACCTGTTTCAGGCGACGCGGCGCTATCTGGACGAGGCGGGGTGGGAAGTGCTGTTTCTAAGCGAGGATTTCCGCAAAAAGGCGTTTGAAGGGAATTTACAGACCGAGCATGAGGCGATGTTCCTGCGCGAGGGAAAGACGATCAAGGGCCTCATCGCTCGTCCGCGCGCGGCGGAGGCGGACGCATGATTGGCGCGTCGGGGGTGCTGCTAGCTTTGCTGCTGGCGTCTGGGCTGGGCACGGCGATTGGCTTCATCCTGCAAAAAAGGGCGATCTGGATCCCGAGCGCTGTGCTGCTGGGACTGTCCTGCGCGGCGGCAGTCTATTTAATCGTGCTCATCGGGCGCATGTGAATATGGGAAACAAAAAAGAGGGCAGGTGCCCTCTTTTTTATTTTTGCCCAAATTGCAGGATGTAATCGCGCAGGTTTTCGTAGGTGACGCGGCGGATCTCGGCCGGGGAAAGCCCCATTTTGGAAAGCCCTTCCGCAATGCGTTGCATGCCCGAGGAATTGGGCAGATCGGTGGGCGTGTTCTGCATGCCGTCAAAGTCCGTCCCGATGCAGGCGGCGCGGACGCCGCCGACCTCGATCACATGCCGCAGGTGTGCGAGGATGTCCCGCGACGAGGCGCGGCCTTCCTGCACGAGGTGTTCGTCGAAGAAGTTGACGCCCACGACGCCGCCCATGTCCGCGATGGCGCGGATGTGCGCGTCGGACAGGCAGCGGCTGTGCGGGCAGAGGGCGCGCGCGTTGGAGTGCGAGGCGAAGATGGGCTGCGTGCTTAGCCGCAGCAGGTCGTCCACCCCGGCGTCGTTTAGGTGGGAGACATCGATGGCCATGCCGAGCGCGTTCATCTCGCGGACGACCTCCCGGCCGAAGGCGGTGAGCCCGGGGGAATCCGGCTCGGTGCCGGGGTGCGCGATGGCGTTCGGATAGTTCCAGGTCAGGGTCAGCGCGCGCACGCCCTTTTGGTGAAAGTCGTGCAGCAGGCCGAGGTCCTGCTCGATCGCCTCGCCGCCCTCGATCGTGAGCACGGTCGCGATTCCTTTGCCCGCCGGGTCGAAGTCGGGCGTGAGCGGCGAAAACACGGGGTGGGCGGCCAGCATGGCCTCGTAGTCGGAAAACATTTCCAGGCACTGCTCGCGGGCACTCTTGGGCGCGTGGGGAAACGGCCACATGGCGAAGAATTGCAGGCGCACATTGCCTTCCTGCAAATAGGGGAGGGCGATCTGCTGCCCGGGGGCGGGGTGCGCAATGTCATAGTTTCGGGCGCACACGCCGGAAAGGAAGTCGCAATGCCCATCGGCGAAAGGATACTGCATAGGGGATACCTCCGAATCGAACTTGCCTGCCAAAACCCGGCAGGCGGGGAAATCAGACAAAGTAGAAATTGGTGTCCCATTCCGGGATGTAGGGATGATGCCGCAGGTAGACGCGGTAGTCCGGCCGGATCTTTAACACGCGCAGCGGCAGAGCGAACAGGTCCTCGCTCCGGTGATAGGCCGAGACGAGCATTTTGGGGCGAAACGCCGCGATGGAACGCCGCGCGCCCTCGATGGCCGCGGCTTCCTGCCCCTCGACATCCATCTTGATGTAGCTTATGGGTGCGCCGCCCAGAATAGAATCGAGCGGATAGGCGGGCATCGGCCGCCCTTCGCCCAGGGAGGAATTGCGCCCGCCCCGCGCGCAGAAGGGCAAAAACCGCGGCCGGTTCGCGCAGCAGGCCTGCCAGAGCGTCGTCCGTGGCAGCGCCACCGTGTTTTGCAGCAGCTTGCGGAAGGAGCGCGCATCCGGCTCCAGGCCATAGATGCGCCGGTACTGCGGGCATAGAGCGCGAAACTGCGCGATCGTGTCGCCGGTATACGCGCCGAGGTCGGCATAGCTCTCGCCGGGGCGCAGGCGGAAGAAGGTGGAAAACGCCTCCTCCTGCGGCGTTTCGCAGGCGAAGAGGTGCCGGATGTCGCCGTGCAGCCGGTAGGCGATCACCTCCCGGAAGGTCCGGCGGGAAGCCTCGTCCGCGAGCAGGTAATAGACCTCCGTGAGCTCCCGGGCGTGCGCGCGGGCATAGGCGGCGGTAAACAGCTCGCCGCCAAACAGGGGGAGCGCCGGGGCGTACAGCTCCTGTTCCCGGGCGAGGCGAGCGATGTTGGCCATCACCTCCGGCCGGCTGCTCCCAAACGCCACTAGGATGAGCATGTGGGGCGCGGCGGCCCGGGCCTCCGCATAGGAGGTGACGGAAAAGCCGTGGAAGGATTGATGCCGCACGAATTCGTCGCTCGCAAACACGCCCCGGACGCGCACGCCGATCTGCGCGAGCACCTGCAGCAGGGCGTCCGCCCCGTTGCCCATGCCGTAGAGATAGACCGGTTTCTGCACCGTGCGCAGATATGCCCACAAATCGGGATATTCCATGAACGCCTCCCCGCAAAAGATGCCTTCATTATAGCATAGCCCGCCCGGCGTAGACAATATGCCGGATCGGCAGGCGAGCCGTGCGGGGGAGGGCGCCTTTTTCGGGCATGCGGTTCGCTCTGCCCGGCGGAGGCACTGGGGCGAAAGCACGCTGTGCCTTTTCGGGTGCACGGCTTCCGCCTCCGCTTTGCACAGCGGGCAAAAGACGGTATAATAGAAGAAAAAGGGAGGAGGGAACGCATGCGCTTTTTACACATTTCAGACCTGCACATCGGCAAGCGGATCTATGGAATCGACCTGTGGGAGGATCAGGCGCACATCCTGGATCAAATCTGCGGCATGGCGCGGCAGGAGGCCTGCGACGCCGTGCTGATTGCCGGAGACCTCTATGACCGGGCGCAGCCCTCGGCGCAGGCGATCGCCATGGTCGACGGCTTTTTGTCGCGGCTTTCACAGACGGGCATCCCCGTGTACCTGGTGAGCGGCAACCACGACAACCCGGCGCAGATCGCCTATTGCGCGGGGATCCTGGCGCGCGGCGGCATCTATGCGGCGCGGGTGTTTGACGGGGCGCTGCAGCGCTTTTGCCTGCGCGACGCCTATGGCCCGGTGAACCTGTACGCGCTGCCCTTCGTCCGTCCGGCGCAGGTGCGCCGCTTTTTCCCGGAGGCGGAGATCAAGAGCTTTGAACAGGCCGTGCGCTGTATCCTGGAGGCGGCGGACATCCCCGCGGGGGAACGCAATGTGCTGATCGCGCATCAATATGTGGCCGGGGCCAGAACCTGCGAGTCCGAGGAGCTGTCGATCGGCGGGGCGGAGCAGATCCCGGCGGAGCTGTTCGAGCCCTTCTGCTATACGGCGCTGGGGCATCTGCACAGCCCGCAGGCGCTGTTGGGCGGCAGGGTGCGCTACAGCGGCTCGATCTTGAAATATTCCTTTGACGAGCGGCGGCAGCAAAAGGGCGCGCTGCTTGTCGATCTGGGCCCGGGGGGGGAGCTTGCCGTTGCCGAGAGGCCCTTTGTGCCCCTGCGGGATATGCGGGAGGTGCGGGGGACGCTGGCGGAGCTCGCGGCGCTGCCGTACAGTGAGGACTATATCCAGGCGGTGATAGAGGACCCCGTCCTGCCGCTCGACGCGCGGGGCACGCTGCGCATCAATTTCCCGAACCTGCTGTATTTGAAGCTGGCGTCCGCGCAGGGCGCACCGGCGGAGGGGGAGGAAGCCGCGGCCTTTTCGGAGGCGAAAAGCCCGATCGAGCATTTTCGGGAATTTTACCGGGCGCAGAACCCGGGGCAGGAATGGACGGAACAAAAACAGGCGCTTGCCCTGCAGGCGCTGCGGGAAGCGGAGGAAGCGGCATGCGGCCAATCTCTTTGAAACTCTGTGCCTTTGGGCCGTATGGCGGGGAGGAAACGGTGGACTTTGCCCGGCTGGGCGAGTCGGGCGTGTTTCTCGTCACGGGCGATACCGGCGCGGGCAAGAGCAGCATTTTTGACGCCATCACCTTTGCCCTGTTCGGCAATGTGAGCGGCGGGAAGGAAAAACGGGCGGCGCGCACGCTACGCAGCGACTTTGCGGCGGGCGACGCGCCGACCTATGTGGAGTTCTGCTTTTCGCACCGGGGCAAGCGCTATACCCTGCGCCGCAGCCCGGAATACCTGCGCCCCAATAAGAAGCAGAAGGACAAATGGGTCACGCAGCCGCATGAGGCGAGCCTGGTGGAGCAGCCGGGCGGGCAGAGCTGGGACGGCCCGGCGCAGGTGACGGCCCGGGTGCAGGAGCTGCTGGGGCTGGACGAGGCGCAGTTTTTGCAGACGGCGATGATCGCGCAGGGGGACTTCCGCAAGATCCTCTATGCCGAAAGCGCGGAGCGGACGCGCATTTTCCGGCGGATCTTTGATACGGAGTTGTACAGCCGCTGGGCGGAGCAGGTGCAGAAGCACGCGCAGCAGGCCAAGCAGAGCTGTGAATTGCAGCGCCGGGAATACGCCGCCTGGGCGGCGCGGGCACAGTGCAGCCCGCCCGCAGGGCAGGAGGAGCGCTTTTTGGAGCTGCGGCAGAGCGCGGCGCATTGGGAGGCGCTGGATGCCGTTCTGCGCGCGCAGATCGAGCGGGACGCGGCGGCGCAGGCGGCGCGGCAGCAGACGCTCTCCGAGATCGAGGCGCGGCTTTCCTGGGCCAACGCGCAGGCGGCAAGGGCAGAGCTGCAGCAGGCGGGCATTGCGCAGCTCGCGGCAGAGAGGGAACGCCTGCGCGCGCTGGAGGCGCGGCAGGAGGAGATGGCGGCGCGGCAGTCGGCCGTAGAGCGGGCGTTCGCGGCGCAGCGGGCGGCACCCTATGCCCGGCAGGCACAGAGGCTGCGCGCCCAGGCGGAGAAGGCGGCCGGAGAGGCGACAACCTTGCGCGGCCACGCGGCGGAGAGCACGGCAAAGCGGCAGGAGGCGGAAGCTGCTTGGCAGGCGGTGCGGCAGGAAACGGAGGCAGCCGGGGCGCAGGAGACGCGCGCAGCCCGTTTGGAGCAGGCGCTCCCCCTGCTCGAACAGGGCGGGGCGGCCTTTTTGCGCTTAGGGCAGGCCCAGGCGCGCGCCCGGCGGGCGATCGCGGGGAAGCAGCAGGCGGAGGAGGCGTATCAGCGCCTGAGCGGCGCGTTTTTGCGCGCACAGGCGGGACTCATGGCAGAGGCATTGCAGCCGGGCATCCCCTGCCCGGTGTGCGGGGCCACGGAGCATCCGCACCCCGCTAGCCTTTCCCGGGAGGCCCCGCGGGAGGAGGAGGTGCGCCGCGCCGAGCGGATGCGCGCCCAGGCAGAGCGGGAGGCGAGCGAAGCGGCGGCCGGCGCCCAGGGAGAACAGAGTCGGCTATATGCACTGTTAGGGCAGTTGGAGGCGCTGACTGGCAAGCGGCTCGCGCCCGAAAAGCTCGCGGGCTATGCGGAGGTATACCGCCAGGAAGTGGCATCTCTGCGGGAAACGCTGCGCAGGCTGTCCGCCCGGGCGGAAGCGGCGGAAAAGGACAGCCGCACGCAGGCGCTGCGCGAACAGGAGGCGCTGGCGCGCGCGGAGGAGGCGGAAAAGCGGCTGCGCGCCGCAGAGGCAGAGGCGCGGCAGGGCGAGGCGGAATGGCAGGGACAGCGCGCCGCGGCCGGGTTTTCCGATCTCGCGGCCTATCGGGCGGCATACATGCCGGAGGCGGCGCTTTCCACGGCGCAGCGGGCGGTGCAGCACTATGCGGAGGAACTGGCGGCCGCCCGGCGGACCTGCGCACAGCTCGCGGAACGCTGGGAAGGCGAAGTGCCCCCGGACATGGCCGCGCTGCGGGCGCAGATGCGGGAGCTGGAGCTCCAAAAGGGCCGGGAGGCGGCAGAGGAGCGCATGCTGGACCGGCGGCTGCAGCAAAACCGGGAAGCGCAGGAGGGGCTTTGCGCCTGCGCGGTGCGGTGTCAGGCGGCCGAGGCGGACTATGCGGCCTGGGAGGACCTGCGGCGGACGATGCAGGGCGTGATCCCGGGGGCGCGCAAGGTCACGATGGAGGTGTACATCCTGCAATTCTATTTCCGCCGGGTGATCGCGGCGGCCAATCGGCGATTGCAGCGCATGAGCCGCGGGCGCTTCCTTTTGAAGACGCAGCAGGCCGGCGGGGCGCGGGCGCAGACCGGGCTGGACCTCGATGTGTTCGACGCGGACACGGGCAAGGCGCGCGATGTGCGCACGCTCTCGGGCGGGGAATCCTTTCTGGCCTCGCTCTGCCTGGCGCTGGGGTTTGCGGATGTCGTGCAGGACAGCCGCGGCGGGGTGCAGCTGGACACCCTGTTCATCGACGAGGGCTTCGGCGCGCTGGATGAGCAGACGCTGCGCGCCGCGATGCAGGTGCTTTTGGAGCTGGCGGGCGGCAGCCGGCTTGTCGGGATTATCTCGCATGTGGGGGCGCTGCGCGACGCCATCGACCGCAAGATCCTCGTGCAGAAGACCCCGACAGGCAGCCATATCCGACAGACGGAGGAATAAATGCGAACATTTTCGAGGAAAATCGACAAGTAATTCGATTATAGGATAAAATTCTTTTCCAAAGTGTTTACAATTTTTTCGAATTGTTATATGATTTGGAAGTAAAATTTCCATTTTTCCATTGGAGGATACGGCATGAAAAAAGTTGTTTGCCTGTTGATGGCAATCGCGATGGTCTTCTCCTTTGCTGCGTGCAAAAAGGAGGAAAAAAACTCTTCGACGCCCCAGGGCAGCCAGACAGGAAACTCTTCCGTTGTCAAGGGTGTGGCGAAGGACGACCTGAAGGTCGGGTTCATCTACATTGGCGATGAAAACGAAGGATACACGGCGGCGCACTACTACGGCGCCAAGGCCATGCAGGAAGCGCTGGGCCTGAAGGACGACCAGTTGATTTTCAAGTGGAACACGCCGGAGGACGAGACCTGCTATGACGCGGCGGTCGACCTGGCGGAGCAGGGCTGCAACATCATCTTTGCAAACAGCTTCAATTTCGAACCGTTCATCATTCAGGCGGCGAAGGAATATCCGGAGATCCAGTTCTGCCATGCGACGGGCTATCAGGCGAAGTCCAGCGGCCTTGCCAACATGCACAACTACTTCACCTCCGTATATGAATCCCGCTATGTGTCGGGCGTTGTCGCCGGCATGAAGCTCAACGAAATGATCGAAGAAGGCAAGATCACTGCGGATCAGGCTGTGATCGGCTATGTGGGCGCATTCCCGTTCGCGGAAGTGATCAGCGGCTACACCTCCTTCTACCTCGGCGCGAGATCGGTCTGCCCGTCCGTGACGATGAAGGTCACCTATGTCAACAACTGGTCGAGCTTTGACCTGGAAAAGGAAGCGGCCGAGGCACTGATTGCGGACGGCTGCGTGCTTATCAGCCAGCATTCCGACACGACCGGCCCGGCGACGGCCTGCGAGGCCAAGGGTGTGCCGATGGTCGGTTATAACATCTCTATGACCTCGGTCGCGCCGAACCAGGCGCTGACCTCTGCCTCCATCGACTGGGCGCCGTATGTCACCTATGCGACGAAGTGTGTCCTCGAGGGCGAAGAGATCGTGGTCGACTGGTGCAAGGGCTATGCCGACGGCGCGGACAAGATCACCGAGCTCAACGAAAAGGTGATCGCGGCGGGCACGGCGGACAAGGTCGCGGAAGTCGAAGCGGCGATCAAGAACGGCACGCTGCATGTGTTCGACACCACTACCTGGACGGTGGACGGCGCGCATTTGGACAGTTATAAAGACGATTTCGGCAACGAATACATTTCCGACGGATACTTCCATGAATCGGAACTGGCTTCCGCGCCGGCGTTCAACATCATCATCGATGGTGTGACCGCAACAAAATAACAGGGATCCGGTTTTCGTACAGACGGGGCTGCGCAATGCACAGCTCCGTCTTGTGGTTTCCCAGATACCGCAGAACGGATGCATGGGAAGGGGCCGCACGGGCGGCGGAGAACATTGGTGGAGGAGATTTTGGAACAGAATAGCGCCATAGAATTACGGCATATCACCAAGCGCTTTGGCAGCAAGGTGATCGCAAACGACGACATCAGCATGCAGGTGCGCCGCGGCGAGATCCTCTCGATCCTGGGGGAAAACGGGAGCGGCAAGACCACGCTCATGAATATGATTTCCGGCATTTACTTTCCGGACGAGGGGCAGATTTTGGTCGATGGGCAGGAAGTGACGATCCGTTCGCCTCGGGACGCCTATGCCTTGGGCATCGGGATGATCCATCAGCATTTCAAGCTGATTGATGTCATGACGGCGGCGGAAAACATCATTTTGGGGCTGCCGGGCAGCGAGCGGCTGAACATGCGGCAGGTCGCGCAGAAGATCACGGAGCTGACCCAAAAATACGGCTTTGAGCTGGACCCCGCGCAGAAGATCTATGAAATGTCCGTCTCGCAGAAGCAGACGGTGGAGATCATCAAGGTGCTGTACCGCGGCGCGGACATCCTGATCTTGGACGAGCCGACGGCCGTCCTGACCCCGCAGGAGGCGGAACGGCTGTTTGCCGTGCTGCGCAACATGCGCGACGACGGCAAGGCCATCGTCATCATCACGCACAAGCTGCAGGAGGTGTTGGAGCTATCCGATCGGGTGGCGGTGCTGCGCAAGGGTAAATATGTGGGCACCGTGCCGACGCGGGAGGCGACCGTAGCCTCGCTAACAGAGATGATGGTGGGCGAAAAGGTGGAACTGGACATCGAGCGGCCGGACCCGGTGCACCCCAAACGCCGTCTGCGCATCCAGGGCGTGACCTGCGTCAACAAGGAGGGCCGCACGACGCTCGACCATGTGAGCTTTGAAGCGTACAGCGGCGAGATTTTGGGCATCGCGGGCATCGCGGGCAGCGGCCAGCGGGAGCTGCTGGAATCCATCGCGGGGCTGCAGCATATGGCGGAGGGCTCGGTCGAATACTTCGCGCCGGACGCGCAGGCGGCGGTGGAGCTCTCGCGGATGGACGCGATCGAGATCGGCCGCCTGGGCATCCGCCTGTCCTTCGTCCCGGAGGACCGCCTGGGCATGGGGCTCGTCGGGTCGATGGACCTGACGGACAATATGATGATCCGCAGCTATAAGAAGGGTGGGTTCTTCTTCGCCGACCGGAAAAATCCCAAGAGCCTCGCGGAAAAGATTGTGGAGCAGCTGCAGATCAACACGCCGGGCGTGGACACGCCGGTGCGGCGGCTGTCCGGCGGCAATGTGCAGAAGGTGCTCGTCGGGCGGGAGATCGCCTCTTCACCGACGGTCCTGATGGTGGCGTACCCCGTCCGCGGGCTGGACATCCATTCTTCCTACACCATCTATCACCTGCTGAATGAGCAGAAAAAGAAGGGCGTCGCTGTCATCTGCGTGGGCGAGGACCTGGATGTGCTGACGCAGCTGTGCGACCGGATTTTGGTGCTGGGCGGCGGCAAGCTGCGCGGGATCGTCGACGGGCGCACAGCGACCAAGGAACAGATCGGCGTCCTCATGACGCAGAGCAAGGAGGAGCAGGCATGAACAGACAGACGACACATGTGACGCATAAAGAACCGCTGTTCCGCATCGCCAAGCGGGACGGCATCGCCTTTTGGAAGGCGTGGGCCATCCGCATCGGCGCGATCTTGCTTTCCCTCGTGGCCTGCGCGCTCGTGATTTACCTGCTCACGGACCTCAACCCGATCCAGGTGTATGAGGCGATCGTCAAGGGCGCGGTCGGCACCAAGAAGCGCACCTGGGTCACGCTGCGCGACGCGCTCACGCTATTATGCATCTCGGTCGCCATCACCCCGGCGTTCAAGATGAAGTTTTGGAATGTCGGCGCAGAGGGGCAGGTGCTGATGGGCGGCCTGGTGACGGCGGCGGTCATGATCTATGCGGGCGACCGCCTCTCTCCGGCGCTCCTGTTCCTCGTCATGCTCGTGGCCAGCATCCTGGCGGGCATGGTGTGGGGGCTGATCCCGGCCATCTTTAAGGCGAAATGGAATACGAATGAGACGCTGTTCACGCTGATGCTCAACTATGTGGCGACGCAGCTCGTGACCTTCTGCATCGTCTTTTGGGAAAACCCGGCGGGCTCCAACGCCGTGGGCATCATCAACCCCTTGACGGAGGGCGGATGGCTCCCGCCGCTGTTCGGGCTGACCTATGGGTGGAACCTGGTCATCGTGCTCGGCATCACGCTTGTGATGTATATCTACCTCAAGTACAGCAAGCAGGGATATGAGATCGCGGTCGTGGGCGAGAGCGAGAACACGGCGCGGTACGCCGGCATCAATGTGAAAAAGGTGATCCTGCGCACGATGTCCATCTCGGGCGCGCTGTGCGGCGTCGCCGGGTTCCTGCTGGTGAGCGGCGCGAGCCACACGATCTCGACCAGCACGGCGGGCGGCCGCGGCTTTACGGCGATCATCGTGGCGTGGCTGTCCAAGTTCAACGCGTTCGTGATGATGCTCGTTTCCTTCCTGCTCGTGTTCATGGAGAAGGGCGCGATCCAGATCGCCTCGCAGTTCAACCTGAACGAATCCGCCTCAGATGTGCTGACGGGGATCATTCTGTTCTTCGTGCTGGGGTGCGAATTCTTCATCAACTATAGACTCAGTCGGAACCACAACAAGAAGGAGGAAGCGGCGAAATGAACGCGATTATCATCTTTATCCAAAAGGCAATCGCACAGGGGATCGTCATCCTGTTCGGCGCGACGGGTGAAATCTTGACGGAAAAGTCTGGCAACCTCAACCTGGGCGTGCCGGGCATGATGTATATGGGCGGCATCGGCGGCCTGGTGAGCGCATTTTTGTATGAAAACCACGCCGCGAACCCGAACGGGCTCATCGCAGTGCTGCTCTCCTTTGTCTGCGCCTTCTTGTGCGCGGCGCTGGGCGGGCTCATCTACAGCGTGCTCACCATCTCGCTGCGCGCCAATCAGAATGTCACGGGGCTGGCGCTCACGACCTTTGGCGTCGGGCTGGGCAACTTCTTTGGCGGGTCGCTCTCGCAACTGGCGGGCGGCGTAGGGCAGATCGCGCTGCCGGTGACGAGCGCAGCCTATACGGCCAAGATCCCGGTG
Organism: uncultured Christensenellaceae bacterium; assembly: GCA_934555865.1. GTDB lineage: Bacteria > Bacillota > Clostridia > Christensenellales > Christensenellaceae > QANA01. The sequence goes on from CAKTFI010000010.1 coordinate 24,869, forward strand.
CTTTCCAAGCTGGGCGTGGTGGGGGAGATTTTCTTCTCCTATGGCTTCCTCACCTATTTGAGCGTTGCGCTGGCGCTGTTCGTCACCTGGTTTTTGCAGAAGTCGCGCAGCGGCCTTAACCTGCGCGCCGTGGGCGAGAGCCCGGCGACGGCGGATGCGGCGGGCATCGCCGTGACCAAGTATAAATACCTGGCGACCTGCCTCGGCGGCGGCATCTGCGGGCTGGGCGGCCTGTATTTCGTCATGGAATACGCAGGCGGCACCTGGACGAACAACGGCTTTGGCGACCGCGGATGGCTGGCCATCGCGCTCGTCATCTTCGCGCTGTGGAAGCCGAAAAACGCCATCTGGGGGTCGATCCTGTTCGGCGGGTTGTACATCCTGTACCTCTACATTCCGGGGCTGCAGCGCAGCACGCAGGAGATCTTCAAAATGCTGCCCTATCTGGTGACGATTTTGGTGCTCATCCTGACGAGCCTGCGCAAAAAGAAGGAAAATCAGCCGCCGGCCAGCCTGGGCCTCCCCTATTTCCGGGAAGACCGCTGACGGCGCAGGGCTAAGGAGGATCCCCCATGTGGAAAGAAGACGAGGAATTTGACCGGCTGATCGACCACGCGGGGCTGGCTTCCGGGCGCGACCTGTTTCGCCCGGAGGCGGCCAAGCGGCTGGGCGTGCCCTCCTTTTCCTTTGCGGAGACGGACTTTCGCATCCCGGCACATATGCAGAGGGCGTTTCATGCGCTCATAGACCGCGGGTTCTGCGGATACACCGTGGCGGAGGATGAGGCATACCTCCGCGCGATCGCGGACTGGATGCATGCCCGGCGCGGCTGGGCGGTGCAGACGGAGTGGATCGTCCCCGTCTATGGCGTGCTCCGGACGATGTCCATGGCCGTCCGCGCATTTTCCCGCCCGGGAGAGGGCGTGCTCCTCTTTTCCCCGGGCTATACGGCCTATGAGGGGCTCATCACGAAAAACGGCCGCCGGATCGTGCGTATCCCGCTGCACGAGGAGGCCGGGCGCTTCCTGCCGGATATGACGGCGCTGGAGGCGCAGATGCGCCGGGCGGAGAACACGATGCTCTTCTTGTGCAACGCGCACAACCCGACGATGCAGGTCTGGCCGCAGGCGCTCTTGGAGCAGGTCGCGGCATGGGCGAGGGAATACGGCGTGTTTGTGGTCGTGGACGAGACCTTTGCCGACCTCTGTTTTCCCAAGACGCCGATGACTAACTATGGCCAGATCGCGGCGGCCGCGGACAACTGCCTGGTGATCCAGGCGATCTCCAAGGCGTTCAATGTCACGGGGCTGAACGCGGCGAATGCGATCCTCCCCGGCGCGGCGGCGTGGGAACGCTTCCGGCAGATCTTTTTGGCGGAACAGCGGGGCAGCGGGAGCATCGAACCATTTGTGCGCACGGCGATCCTCGCCGGGTATTCGCCGGAGGGCGCGGCCTGGCTGGAGCGGTTGTTTATCTATGTGAAGCAGAATATGGATCGGACGCGGCGCTTTTTTTCGGAGGTGCTGCCGCAGGTGCGGGTCTTCCCGTGCGACTGCGCCTACCTCGTCTGGACGGATTGGCGGGCGCTGGGCCTTTCGGACGCAGAGCTGGAACGCTTCCTGTTTGACGAGGCCGCCTTCTGTGTGGACATGGGGTACAAATACGGGCCGGAGGGCAGCGGGTTTGCCCGCATCCACCTTGGCACGAGCCATGCGAATGTGGCGGCGGGGCTGCTACGCCTGCAGGAGGCGGCGCGGGCGCGCGGATTTGGCGCGGCGGAACCTTTCCGGCCGGAGGGAATATTTTTGCAGGGAAGCAAAAAAAGGGATTGACAAGAAAAATAGAAAGTGCTATAATTCTTCCATCGAGAAACCGATGATTGAGAAGAGTAGTAAATTGGCCTTTGTTTCAAGAGAGTTGCAGCGGGTGGGAATGCAATAACGGGCGATTTATGAATGGACTCATGAGGGCCTGTAAGGAGTTTTGCCGAAGCAGGATGTTGGCCATACATTACAATGGCGCGTGTATGATGGTACATGCATGAGGGGCGACCTTCTTTTTTGCGATAGCGCGATGGAGAGAAAGGTCGAACATAGGTGGCACCGCAAGTGAACTCTTGTCCTATGAGAATAGGATAAGAGTTTTTTTATACCAATTTTTAAGGAGCGTATTTTATGAAACGGAACAAAGTGTTGGCAATGGTTCTGGCAGTGTTGACGGTGGTATTCGCCCTGGCGGCCTGCGGCAAGAAGGAAGCGCAAAGCAGCAGCACCCCGGCGGGCAGCACGGCGGGCAAGAAGTACACGGTGGGCGTCATCCAGTTTGGCAGCCACCCGAGCCTCGACAACTGCTATGCCGGCGTGGAGGCGGCGCTCAAGGAGTCCGGGCTGGACATCACGATCGACCGGCAGGACGGCAATTTCGACTCGGCGACCTGCGACACGATCGCGAAGAACATGGTAGCCAAGAACTATGACCTGATCATCCCGATCGCGACGCCGGCAGCGGTCTCCGCCTATGCGGCCGCGGCCAATACGAACATCCCGGTGGTCTTCTGCGCGGTGTCCGACCCGGTGTCGGCGGGGATCGTCGATTCGCTGGAAAAGGTCGGCGGCAACTGCACGGGCACCTCGGACATCCTGGACCTTTCCGCACAGGTGGATATGATCCTGGCGATGCAGCCGGAGCTCAAGTCCATCGGCGTGCTGTACACGACGAGCGAGGCCAACTCCGTCTCGCAGCTGGCGCGGCTGAAAGAGATCGCTCAGGAAAAGGGTGTGGAGATCGTGGAGCAGGGCGTGCAGTCCGCGGCGGACATCCCGCAGGCGGCGGCGAGCCTGGCCTCAAAGGTGGACTGCATCAACAACTTCACAGACAACAATGTTGTCAACAGCTTGAGCGTGGTGCTGGAGCAGGCGACGGCGGCGGGCATCCCGGTCTATGGCTCGGAAGAGGAGCAGGTGAAAAACGGCTGCCTGGCCTCCATCGGTCTGGACTATATCGCGCTCGGCAAGGTCACCGGCAATATGGCGCTGGAAGTGCTTGGTGGGGCGGATGCCTCCGGCATGAGCGTCAAGACGATCACGGACACGACGCCGTTCGTCAACAGGACGGTCATGGAGCAGTTCCACATCACGCTCCCCGCGGCGTATCAGAACGCGACCTTTGTGGAAGCGGAATAAGCGAACGGAAAAACACGGCATGGGCGCGAAAGCGCCCTGTTCGCGTCATAAAATACAGAGATAAATCCCAAAGGAAAGGAATTTCCATCCGCCATGAGTGTAATTTTGAACATCTGCAAGGTGACATTGGAAGAGGGCTTCATGTACGCCATCCTGGCGCTGGGGCTATACATTACCTATAGCATTCTGGACTTCCCCGACCTCTCCGTCGACGGCTCGATGCCCCTCGGGGCGATCGTGACCGCGCTGCTCATTCTGCGGGGCGTCGACCCGTGGCTGTGCTTGGGTTTGAGCTTTCTGGCCGGAGCGCTCTGCGGGGTGGTCACCGGGGTGCTGCATGTCAAGCTGCACATCCGCCCGCTCCTGTGCGGGATTCTGGTCTATACCGGGCTGCTGTCCATCAATCTGGTGCTCCTATACTTCTTCAACAACGGCATGAGCGTGGCCTCCTTCTTCCGCATGCCGACCATCTTTTCCACCGGCATCGGCGCGCTCTTGCCGGAGTCGGTCGGCGGGTTCTACCTCCGCACGCTGGCGGTCTCCGCGCTGGTCGCGGTCGCCTGCAAGCTGCTGTTGGATGTGTTCCTGAAGACCAAGTCGGGGCTGCTCCTGCGGGCGACGGGCAATAACGAGCAATATGTCACCATGCTGGCGCGTGACCCGGGGCAGAGCAAGGTCCTGGGGCTGGCGCTCGGCAACGGCTTTGCGGCGCTCGCGGGGTCGGTTATCGCACAGTCCAAGGGTTCGGCCGATCAGCAGATGGGCGTCGGCATGGTCGTGCTGGGGCTGGCTTCGGTGATCGTTGGCCTGAGCATCTTCCGCAAGGCGGCGCGCATGCGGGCGACGACGATGGTCGTGCTCGGCAGCATCGCCTATAAGGCGGTGCTCTCCATCGCGCTGGCGCTCGGGCTGCCAACGGAATACCTGAAGCTGTTGATGGCGGCGCTGTTCGTGGTGGCGCTGGTGCTGAGCGGCAAAAAGGAAAAGCACAAGAGGAGGGCGGCGCAATGATGCTGGAATTGCAGAACATTCACAAGGTATTCAACGAGGGCACGGTGGACGAAGCCGTCCTCTTTCAGAATTTCAACTTTGCCGTGCAGGAGGGGGAATTCGTCTCGGTGATCGGCTCCAACGGCAGCGGCAAGACGACGATGTTGAACCTCATCTGCGGCGCAGACCGTGCGGAGGAGGGGCGCATCCTCTTCCGCGGCAAGGACATCACGGGGCTTTCCGAGCATAAGCGGGCGCGGTTCATCGGGCGCGTGTTTCAGGACCCCAAGGTCGGCACCTGTGCGGGGCTGACCGTGCTCGAAAACATGGCGCTCGCGGAAAATAAGGGGAAGCCCTTTGGCCTCGGCTTTGCCATCAATAAAAAGCGGATCGACGCGTATCGGAGCCTCTTGGAGGAATGCGAGATGGGGCTGGAAAACCGCATGCAGGTCAAGGTCGGCTCCCTCTCTGGCGGGCAGAGGCAGGCGCTCGCCCTTGTGATCGCCAACATGAGCCGCATCGAGCTACTTATCCTAGACGAACACACGGCCGCGCTCGACCCGAAGTCCTCGGAACGCATGATGTACCTGACCAAAAAGCTGGTAGGGCGCCGCGGCATCACGACCATCATGGTCACGCACAATCTGCGCTATGCGGTGGAATACGGCGACCGGTTGGTCATGATGCACGAGGGGCAGGTGATTCGGGATCTGCGCGGCGAGGAGAAAAAGCGGACGCAAGTGCAGGACCTGTTAGACACTTTTTACGAGATCAGCGTGGAAAGCGGCAACGGCGTATAAGGAAATCAGAACAGAAAGAAGCAGGGGAAGGAAACCTGCTTTTTTCATAGTGTTGAAAAAAACGGATACGAAACAAGTGATTCCTGTGGATTTACAAGTCATTCCTTATCGAAAACTTTTCTTCAAGTGATTTTAATACTAATATAATAGTAGATGGGAAATCTTATGAAGAAAAGGAGAAGGGTATGAAAAGGAAAAGATTGGCATGGGTGCTTGCGGTTGCGCTCCTGCTGTCACTGTTGCCGGTCGGCGGTATGGCGGCGCAAAAGGACAACAAGTTGGGCTATAAGCTGTTCCGCGGCTGGAACAGTAGTCATAGTCAAATGCTTCAGGAATCGAATTCGACGCTGTTGGCAAACACGGTTGTGAAGGTCGGTTCGACGACACTGAGTTACGGAAACGGCAATGCGACCACTGTGCAGAATGCAAAGCAGCACGGTATTTCAGTGACGCCGCCGGCGGGGTACTATGTCGCAGAAGTCATCATCGCCTGCAACGATAACGGCGGATATAACTGCAACACGGCGGCGAGGAGCAACCTGATCACCTTCGGCGCGAAGAGCTGGAATTCTACCACCTTTACGATCACGCCGGCGGAGATGAACCAGGGCGCAGCGGCCGGCAAGACAGTTTGGCACAGCGGGATGGGCGAGCCGTATTGGATCATGGTCCGCTTGGCGAAGAGCCCGGATCCGGTGCATGTCGTCTATGACGCGGGCGCGATGAAGAACGAAATTGGCGCTTCGACTGTATTGGTCGAAAATGGCAACGATTTCCAGATCGCGAATACGAGCGGCAATGCGACGCATCAGGCGTTGCCGATCAAAGCGGCTTACGAAAAGGTCGCACAGAACGGCAAGTCCTATCGCTTCACCGGTTGGAAGGTCGAGTACTATGTAAACTACAACAACGGTGTACTTTCGACCCATAATGCGAACGGCGGCACGGTACAGCCGGGCGCGAATGTGAAACTCTCTCTGCATGCCAAGCTGACGGCGCAATGGGAAGAAGTAAAGACCTATCGCGTGTTCTATGATGCAAATGGCGGCGAAGGTACGATGACAGATGCGACGCTATATGCGACGGGCGACGCCATCACGGTCAAAGCCAACGAATTCACCTATACGCATAAGAAGTTCGTGAAGTTCACGCTGGATGCGGCGGGCACGCAGGACATCCCGGC